>DASPOF010000064.1:0-29031 GCA_035626155.1 Binataceae bacterium (SeqCode) | reverse complement strand
GGGAATAGTCGTCGACTCCAGCGGAAAGCTCTATGTGGCAGATGACGGCTCCGCGGAAGAGGTCGTTGATGCAGTAACGGTTTATCCGCCCAACAGTCCGGTGCCGAGCGAGACCATCGGGCTGGACACCGCGCTCGAAGCACCCACCGGCATTGCCCTGGATCTCAACGGAAACATTTACGTGGCAAACGAAGGCAGCTTCTTCGGCGGATTGGACAGCATCAATATATATTCGCCCGGAACTTACGCGAACGCCCCGATCAGCGCCGCTATAGCCGGGAGCAACACGGGGCTTGCGCAGCCTTCTGGTATAGCCGAGAACCCGAACGGAAGCCTTTACGTGGCGAACTCCGTTGGGGGACCCGACGGTGTCGGCAGCGTCACGGTATATCCAGCCGGCAGCAGCGGCAACGCCACACCGACCGCCACGATCAGCGGCAACAGCAGCGGTGACAATACCGGGTTTGGCAATCCCACCGGCGTCGCATTCGACGCGCTCGGGAACCTCTATGTTGCAAACCCTTACGGCGGACCCGACGGATGGGGGAGCGTCACGATCTACCCGCCGGGCAGCAATGGAAACGTCACGCCGACGGCCACAATCAGCGACGACCCGAATTGCGCGCCATGCGACAACACCGGACTCAGCACCCCTTACGGAGTCGCGGTGGACTTCAGCGGGAACATTTACGTGGTCAACTCCGACGGCGGCCCCGATACCATGGGCAGCGTCACGATCTACCCTCCGCTGGGAACCAGCACGGGCGTACTTAATGAGTCGCCCAGCGCCGCGATCCAAGGAATCAGCCTCACCGATGATATCACGGGCTTTATCTACCCGGGGGGCATAGCGGTCGATTCGAAGGCGAACATTTACGTCACGAACCCCGGAAGCCTGACAGGGGCCGCGGACAGCATCTACGTCTATCCAGCAGGAAGCAACGGGAACGTGGCGCCCAGCGCGACCATCACCGGCTCCAGCACCGGGCTCGGGATGCCTCAGGGGATCGCGATTACCTGGAATGCAGGATACATGGGCGGTTCCAGCCCCGCCTACGCGCACAAGCCGCCTAAACCGGAGAAGCAGAGGCGCTGACGGATCGGCCGCATCCATGCATGTCGCTACCCGGGCTGAACTAAACTGACTGTTTTGCAAGGTGGAGAAGATCATTGGGCACCAGGATCAGATTCTGCGCCGCAATAGGTATCCTCGGGCTGTTTCTTCTGGAGGTTCCCGTATCGGCTCAAACGCCGACGGCCACTCAAACGCCGACGGCCACGCCAACTCCTCCTCCCGAGAGCGGTTATTTCATCCGTCCGATTCCGCTAGGAGTAGATGGAGGCAGCTATGATAGCTGGGCGGAAAAGAGGGTAGGCAACTCGATTTACGTGGGATGCTCCTCTGGGACTCTTGGAGTCCTCGTTCAGGAGCCAAAGGGCACGCAATTCGTGACCGGCTGCGCGCACGTGATGAACCTCGGCACCGACGGTAATGCGCCAGCCAACTCCCCAATTTTGCAACCCGGCGACACCTTCGGTGGATGTAGCAAGGACAAGGACAATGAGGTGGCAAAACTAAGTGTCGCTGTTCCTCTAAAGACTGGATCAAATGCGCAGAATACAGTAGATGCAGCAATGGCAAAAGTACTTCCCGGAGATGTTAGCAGCGCGCTTTATTTTATTGGCAATATCAGTAGCACCACTGCCACGCCGGTTCAGGATATGACCGTCGAGAAGGTAGGTGCAGGCACGGGTTACACCACGGGATCTATTTCCGCAGTCAATATGAGTGCAACCCTCGAGGGGTATACTTCGGAACCGATTATCGTCAACGGCAAGATCTACAAGTCTGGTAATCCAACTAACTTCCATTTTGTTGGTCAAACATTTATCACGACGGCGACACCCCCTTTCTCCGGCGCCGGGGACTCAGGGGCCCTCATCGTAACCGGTGGATCCTGTCCGCAGTCGGTAGGCGTTATAATCGGAGGAGACGCGACGACAAGCGTCGCGAATCCGATTTCCCAAGTGCTTGCGAAATTGGCGCAAGTTGGACGTTACAGTAGCCTGTCGATAGTGAGCGGCGGCAGCTGCAGAGCAGCCGAGCCACAAATTACTGGAAATCTGTCCCAAGCTGCGGAGGATACTCAGTCCGCTGAGGACGTGCGGCAGCGGCATCTGCCGGATATGTTAAAGATTCCGCATGTGGTGAATATGGGAATTGAGTTCAGGGACTCAAAGATTATTTTCGACGTTCAAGTCGACAAAGAAGCCAACGTAGAACAAGTGGAGCGGATGGTCCCGCCTAAGATCGAAGCTTACGATGTAATAGTTGAACCGGAGTTGCATGGGTATCTATACTGAAGCAGATTCGGATGCCGACACGATGGCGCAGGTCGGCGATCGGATTCAAGCACAGATTCTGTGCCCAATATTTAGGGCACGAGTGTGCGCCGGAGCCTCCCGATGGAGCACAATGCCGGAGTTGACAAAAGAGGCCGCCAAGATGTATTTAAGTGTCGCTCTGCGGCACACGATATCAATTGACCGCCTGCTTTGGAGCAAAGGCGATGAAGCCGCGACATGTTGCTGCGCTTGCTTTAGTTGGCTGGTCTGTTTGGATTCCGCCGGTCCGGAAAACGATTCCGATCGATTGGCCAAATTCTGCAGTCAGGCTGATCGCACAAGATATGCCGCTAAGTCCGGAGGATACTCAGTCCGCTGAGGACGTGCGGGAGCGGTATCTGCCGGATATGTTAAAGATTCCGCATGTGGTGAATATGGGAATTGAGTTCAGGGACTCAAAGATTATTTTCGACGTTCAAGTCGACAAAGAGGCCAACGTAGAACAAGTGGAGCGGATGGTCCCGCCCAAGATCGAAGGTTACGATGTAATAGTTGAACCGGAGTTGCATGGGCATTTATACTGAAAACGAGACTGGGATCCTGCGAGGATTTCGCTCTTCTCATCACCCTGCTAATGGAAGCGGTTATATCCGAGCCAGAGTGCGATCAGGATAAGCCGTCTCACGATCGGTTCCTCGATTGCGCCGATTTTCGCCTTCACCCGGTCGGAAAACGGCTGATTCGCCGGCGCGTCGTCTCCCGAGTAGCTCGTATCCGAAACCTGAAAGCCGAGCGAGACCGCCTCGGAAAGCAGAGTTCGCGTCACGTCGGCGCCGAAGCGGGAATTTACGATGAAGAGTCCCTCATCGAGGGGGCTCAAGAATTCGACCATCCCGACTTCATACGGAGGCGGGTCGTAACCAAGCTGATCCTCGGCGAGCGAGAACAGGTAGTGCCCGTCCGCCGCAACCCGCTGCTCCAGCAGCGCCTCGGTTTCCGGAAATGATTCTCCCGGCACTGCGGCGAAGAAGAGATTGCCGATTCGCGCTGCGCCGACCACCGTCCGAATCACGCCTTGGGCAAAGTACGGCGGACCATTCGACCGCATCACGCGGTCCACGCCGCCGCTTCCGCGCATCATCAGGCAGCCCAGCACCGGATTCTCAACCGCCACGTTGAGGGTCGTCTCCGCCGCTGCGACCGGACCATCGACCTTCGTTGCGCTCGCCTCCGCCGCGACCGCAAGCTCGGCGACTTTGCGTCCGTATTCATCGGCGCGGGGCAGCCCCCGTGCTGCGATGCCGCCGAGTTCCGGCTGGGTTCGCCCAACCGATGCGACCATCACGAGCGCAGTCGAGCCAGGGCTTGCCGTCTCGACCGCTCTGGCGGCCGCGCCGGGCCAATCCGGCGAAATCAGCGTGTTGTCCCCGCCGAGAGTGGTGGCATGCGCGCTGAAATTGATCAGGGTGGCAAGCGATGCGCCGCTCGGATCGGTCGCGAGCAGGACGCGGAGCTTGTAATCCATCCCGTATCGCGGCGGCAGAAGATTTCGCAGCAGATGCAGGGAGCTGGTGTCGATCTCCGCAGCGTGCAGATGAGCGAGTCGCTCGCCCTGTATTGCCGACTCGATCGCCGCGACCGCCTGGCCGGCGACGAGCTTCAGATATGCGGGAGGTACGCCGCCCCATACGCCGATGTCGTCGGGCCCGGCGTGATCGTGCGTACTGGCAATGATGAGGTTGCGCTCGGGAACGCGGAGATCATTCGATACGCGCCGGCGGATGTCGGCAAAACCGTATTCGCCGGTCGGCCCGCCGCCCTCCTGGTAAGCGAGGAAATGCCCCTGCGTTTCGATCGCGCCGAAGACCACCGTCTGAGCGCCGCGCGAGATCGCGATCGCCCGTGCGTAGATCGGACTCGCGACGCCGGTCGATCGCCGGACCGGGCCGAAGCCGTAGCCGCCCAGATACACCGGCGATGGGGGCGTGATTTCGCGCTTGGCCGAGCCGACGCAATATTCGCCTTCGGGTGCGGGCGCTCGGCATGCGATCGGCGGTTGCGCCCGCGCGATCGCGACCGGCATCGCGAGCAAAGTTGCGACTGAGGCTATCGCGCAAATCGTTTTGTGAAACATCACGTGTGGCGAGCCGTGTGCCCGTTCGAGACAGTTCCCGCTTCTTGTCTTTCGCGCAAAGTTTTTTACACTGGTAATGTCGCCAAGTAACGGAAAATTCAAGATCTCGCCATCCACCGGGCGAGTCGAGGAAAATAGTCTGCTATAAAAATGCTCGTAGTCGAGGGGGGAATTTTCATTCTGATCGAACAAACTGCGAACATTTCGACTGCGTGCGCGTGCCATCATTCTCTAGTTGGCCCGACTTTCGCTGTAACCTGATAATCGCCGCGACGTAGGTTATCACGTGCCAAGGGGGCACCAGGAGGAGAACCCGTATGGTTAGACAATCTCGATGGCAATGGCCGCTAGCACTGATCCTTGCGCCTCTGACGCTCTGGATCGCACCCGGAACGGCGGGCGCGCAAACCTTCAGCGCTCCGTTGGTTCAATGCAAATCCGTTACAGAACCGGCGGCGATTGCCGGCTGTCCGGCAACCAACGATCCCCTCAAGGGAGGCATCGCCACGATTAACGATATGGGCGACGTGACGGTCGGAGTCCTCGGTGCGGCGACCAATACGACCTACACTATCACTTTCGTCTCCGGTGACGGCTCGACGTCGTCCTCCCTGGGCAGTTTCAAGACCGATAACAAGGGTGACGGTGCTTTTCGCCACGACGCCTATTTCAAGTTCGGGACGGTCGGCGGCGGGAACGTGGTCCTGAGCAACGGCGCCAACGAAGAGTTCATCACCGGGATAGCCATATCCAGTAACGGCCTCGAATCGGCGGCTGACTTCCAGCCCGGCCTGGTGCGGTGCGCCGATGTGCAGGTGCCGGCATCGCTTTCAGGTTGCGGAAGCGACCCTCTAACGAGCGGGCGTGTCGATGTTGAGAACGAGGACGGCTCGTTTTCGATCCGCGTGTATGGCGCCAAGCCCAGTCAAAGCTATTCGGCCATCCTTCGCGCGCAAAGTGGCGCCTCGACCTCGCTCGGAACGGTTGGGCCGACCGACCGCCACGGCTATGCCAAGCTCATCGTGACCAGCGGATTTGCCGCGGGCACAATTGGTTCGGGTTCGATCGTGCTCCAAAACGGCGGCACCGATGAGTTCGTGTCCGGGTTCAAGGTGAACCAGAAATTCGTGCCTCCGCCGGTTGCGGTGTCGAACCTGGTTCGCTGCGCAGATGTGACCGACCCGGTCCTTTCCACCTGCGGGAGCGATCCGCTCGATAGCGGCGGCTACGAGGTGAACGCAACCGGCGGCGTCAGCGTCAAAATCACCGGTGCGGCGCCGAGCACGAACTACGAGCTGTGGTTCCGCCCGCTCGACAATTCGGGCGACAAGGATACCGGTCTTGCCATACCGACCAACAGCTCAGGCAACGCCGTGGCGGGCCCCAAAACGTTCTTCACCTCCGGTACGGTTGCCGCAGGCACGTTCGTGGTGAAGCAGCAGGGCAGCGGGCAGCCCGATCAGTTCGTGGCCGGTTACCTCGTCCACTAGGACTGCATCGTTCAGATCCGCAGGCGAGCGGCTCGTTCATACGAGCCGCTCGCCTTTTTTGTGGCGTATCGGCCCATCCCGCATGGCTTAAAGAGCGGGCGTCACGTTCCAGCGGCCTCCCGGCACCGGGCACGATCGGGATTAGCGACAGGTGGCGGAGCCGGGTTAGGCTCGAACCGTCAGCACCGGACAGCCTGCTTCGCGCACGACTTTCTCAGCCACGCTGCCGAGAAAGAAGCGCTTGAGCCCGGAACGTCCGTGCGTCGCCATCACGACGAGATCGGCCCGCAGCCTCTTTACGGCATTGAGGACATCCACGTCGGGCCGGCCGGCTTTGACGTGGACCTCGTATTGAACCTTGTCGCCCAGCTTGCGCCTGGCGATCTGCTCGAGTTTCTTCTTGCAGTCGCGCGCCAGCATCCCCGACCAGGCTCCGATCTCGGGACCCGGCGGCGGAAGCGGAACGATGTGCACGAGATGGATCGACGCGTGATTCTGCACCGCTATCCGCTGCGCCAGAGCGAGCGCGGCATTTGAGTTGGCATCGAAATCCATCGGGCAGAGGATCCGTTTGAAGATCGCCACGGGAGGCTCCTGTAATCGATTACACGATTCGCGACGGTCCGCAGGCGGCCGAACTCACCAGGCATATCTATGGCGGGTCCGCCGAGGCGGCGCGTTTTTCACCCCTATCGTTATACCGAACAACCGCCCCGGTGATCACGCAGGCGCTCGCCGGCTCGCATTCCGGGTCACAGTTCGATCAACCGGGTAGCGAGAGATGAGATGATCCAGCGAGGCGCGGGGGAGCGGGGCGCCGCCGTTGCGATACTCGCCGGGAGAGCATCCGACCTCGCGCCGGAACGTGTTAATGAAGTTGGAGAGGTCTCCGAAGCCCACATCATAAGCGATGTCGGTGATTGGCTCGGCGGTGTCGCGCAGGTACTCGATCGCGTTGCGAATTCGCGTCTGCACAATGAAGCGGTATGGAGTAACGCCGGTCTCCCGCCGGAACATCCGCACGAAGTGAAACGGGCTGACTCCCGCGAGGGCGGCGAGACCCGAAAGGTCGAGGTCCTCGTGCGCGCGCATCTCAATTTCGGCGATTGTCGCGAGCACCCGCTCCCGCGCGCGCGGGCTTTCAGGCATCGAGTGCGCCCGCTCCCGCGCGGCTCCGCCGCCCGCCTCGCCGAGCGCGTACTCGGCCAGCGCCAGCCCCAACTCCTCGAGCCCGATCGCGGGCGCGCCTGCCACGAGCCGCTCCTCGGCCATCCTGATGAGCGCGTCGGCGCGCGGGCGCGGCGCGAGCACGTTTACCCAAAACGGCTCGCTCGCCGCTCCGCGCCTCAGCGCCGCGGCCATCTCCTCGACCACCGAGTCATCGAAATTGAAGACCGTGCAGACGTCATGTCCCGCGTGCTGATGGGTGACCTGGTAGGGCTGACCCGCGTTGCCGATCAGAAGGAATCCAGTCGTGAGCAGTTCGGCGCGCTTGCGGCTGCGCACCTCGAAGACGCCTGAGCGAACGATCGCAATCGAGGTATGCTGGAACTGCTCGTCGAAGGGCGGGTCTCCCGCGCTCGCAGTGCATCGGAACTCATGCACCCGCACCGCTCCATCGCGCATCGCGGCGCGCGGAGGACCGGAAGAGAGCGGGGCGACCTGCGATTCCATAGCGCAATTTTTACCAAGTCTCTCATCGCCCCGACAGGTACAATCTGATGTCGCAACTTGCCGCGCAGGCGGCCTCGAAATCAAACAGGAGGATCAGCGATGATCGACCATATCGGACTTAAGGTGACCAACTTCGAGCGCAGCCGCCAGTTCTATGCAAAGGCACTCGAGCCGCTCGGTTACCGCGCCGAATACGACGACCCCAAAAACAAGGCCGCCGGATTCGGCAGCAAGGGTGCGCTCGATCTGTGGATCGGGGAGGCCGTCCCCGCGGCGCGCGTGCACATCGCGCTTCGCGGTCCCAACCGCGCCGCCGTAAGACAATTCCACGAGGCGGCGATAGCGGCGGGCGGCAAGGACAATGGCGCGCCAGGGCTGCGGACCGAGTACACTCCCACCTACTACGCTGCATTCGTGCTCGACCCCGACGGCAACAACCTCGAGGTGGTGTGCCATGAGCCTGCCTGAGCCGGCGCCTGCGGCGACGGGGCGAGGAGGCGTTGTCGAGCTCAAAGGCGGATGCGCGTGCGGCGCAGTGCGCTACAAGCTTACCAACGCGCCGCTGATCGTCCATGCGTGCCACTGCCGCGATTGCCAGCGACTCACCGGAAGCGCGTTCGTGATCAATCTGTGGATAGAGAAGCGCTTCGTCGAGGCCGACCGCACGGGGCTGAATTCGTTCGAGTTGAAGGGCGGGAGCGGCCAGCCGCACGAGGTTTTCTTCTGCCGCAAGTGCGGCACCTATCTATGGAGCGATTATCACGGGGCGCCGGGCGCAAGCTGGTTCGTGCGCGCCGGCACGCTGGACGATCCCAACGCGGTCACGCCGGACGTGCATATCTTCACCAAGAGTAAGCTCGATTGGGTCGTGTTGCCCAAGGACGCGCGCGCATTTCCGGAATTCTACAGCATCAAGGATGTCTGGCCCGAAGCGAGCCGCCGGCGAATCGGGCGCGCGTAGGCGCGGCGGCGACATCCGATTGGAAATCGCCGCGCGAGGCTCCTGTTATCGATTACACGGCTCGCGTCAGGCCGCGCTCAGCCGCACACTTTGGGCCGCCGATCGTTCCAGCGCACCGCCTGCTCGAGATGAGATCCGACGCGCAGGAGGAGATCCTCGCGGCCGAATGCGGCAATAAACTGGACGCCGACCGGCAGACCCTCGGACGTCCAGTGAAGCGGCAGCGAGATAGCCGGCTGTCCGGTCACGTTGAAGGGGCTCGTGAACGGGACAAGCTCGCCGGACCTTACGAATCCTTTCAGCGGCTCTCGCCCGTCAGGCACGAGCACTCCTAGCGGCGGAGGCGGCTCCGGAATCGTGGGCGTCACCAGCAGGTCGAAGCCTCCCTCCCACCACGCAGCGAGCTTGCGGGTATAGCGATGAAGCACCTCGACCGCCGCGAGATACTCGGTGCCGCTCACCTTCGAACCCAAGTCGGTCACGACCCAGTTGTCGGGGTCCATGTCGGCAGCGGTGATTTTTCGTCCGATCGCGGCCGAGAATTGCTCGACCAGCCGCGCCTGGGAGGTCGTGATGACGGGAATGAACGCGGATCGTTCCGGGTCTTCCAAATCCGCGGGATGAGAGAACTCGACGTGATGGCCCATCGATTCGAGCAGGCGTCCGGCAGCCTCGACGGCGGCCGCGCACTCGGGGTGAACCTTTACGGAACTCAGTCCGGTCAAGAGACCGATACGCAATGGCTGGCAGGGCGCCCCGACCTCATCGCGGTACGGGCGGGCCGGCGGCGCGGCGACGTAAGGATCGCCGGGCATCGCGCCGGCTACCACGTCGAGCATCGCGGCGGCATCGCGGATCGTGTGCGTGAGGGCAAAGTCGATCACCATGCCTTCCCAGAACTCGCCGACGTCAGGTCCCATCGAGACGCGGCCGCGCGTGGGTTTGAGTCCCACCAGTCCGCATTCGCTCGCCGGAATACGGATCGAGCCGCCGCCATCGTTTCCGTGCGCGGCAGGAACCATACGCGACGCCACCGCGGCTCCCGACCCGCCGCTCGATCCGCCGCTGGAACGCGTGGTGTCCCACGGGTTTCGCGTTGGGCCGAAGGAGGCGGGCTCGGTCGTCGTCCAGGCGCCGAGTTCGGGCACGTTCGTCCGCCCGACTACGATGAAACCGGCATTGAGGAACTTTTCAACGATGTAGGACGTGCTCGGCGAGCGATGACCGGCGTCGCGTAGAAAGCGCGTCCCCCAATAGATCGGATCGCCTTTGATGCTGCCGCCTCCGAAGTCCTTGAGCAGAAACGGGACGCCACGAAACGGGCCATCCGCAAGCCGCCCCGCTGCCTGCGAGCGTGCGCGCTCGAAATGCCGATGGATGACCGCGTTGAGCGCCGGGTTCAGCCGCTCGATCTTTTCGATTGCATCATCGACAAGTTCAAGCGGCGTGATCTCTTTTCGTCGAACGAGATCGGCCTGTCCGGTCGCATCGAGAGCGCTGATTTCATCTGTTCGGCCCATAGCTCACCCTAAGCGAATTCAATTGCGCACCCTTTCTTATCACCCGCACTTTCCATTTTGAATGCTGAAGCAGGTTCGCTTGCTAGATTTTCGGCCCCGGCAGCGGTCCGCGCGCGCGCTCGTAGGCGTCGGCCACCCTGATGACGGCGGACTCGTCGAATGGGCGCCCGACTATCTGCATCGAGAGCGGCAGGCCGCCCGTCGAGAGCCCGATCGGGATCGCGAGCGCGGGCTGTCCGGTCACGTCGAATGGCGCCGTGAAGCGCAGCCCCGCCTGTACTATGTCGACCAGTCCTCCCTTGGCGCCGAACATCGCGGTCTCGGCAAGCTTCGGTGCCGGGATCGCGCAGGTTGGGACTATCAACACCTCGCGGCCGTCCAGCGCATCGATCGCGTCGGCAAGGATTCGCGCACGGGCCCGCTGCGCACGGACATAGCTGGCCGCCGGCATCGCCATTGCCAGCTCGAGCATACGGCGCACGTCAGGACCATAGTCGGCGGCGCGCGTGCGCATCCATGGCTCGTGATAGTCGAGCGCCTCGCCAGAGCTGATTGCCGAGATGACTACGGTGGCCGCGATGATCGACGGCACCGAAACTTCCTCGACGATCGCGCCCAATGCGGAGAGCTGTTGCAGTGCGGCGCTGAATGCCCGCGACACGTCGTCCGACAACGATGTCGTGAGCTCGCGGATCACGCCGATGCGCACTCCTTTGATCTCACGGCCAAGCGACGGGGTGTAATCGGGGACGGGATTGCGGCTCGCGGTCGAATCGTGGGCGTCCCGGCCCGCGATCACGCCGAGCATTAGCGCTGCGTCGCGCACCGTGCGGGTGATCGGGCCGACGTGATCGAGCGTGTAGGACAGCGGAATCACACCGTGGCGGCTCACGCGGCCCCAGGTAGGCTTGAGCCCGACGCATCCGCAGAAGGCGGCTGGGGCGCGAATCGAGCCGCCCGTATCGGTCCCGATCGTGGCCGGGGCCGTGCCCGCTGCGATCGCAGCCGCCGAGCCGCCGCTCGATCCGCCCGGGATACGTTCAAAATCGTAGGGGTTGCGCACCGCTCCCCAGTGCGGATTGGCCGAGGTCGCACCGTAAGCGAATTCATGCAGATTGAGCTTGCCGAGCAGGACCGCGCCAGCCTTGGCCAGCCGCTTCCACACAGTTGCATCGTGGTCGGGAACGAAGTCGGCAAGAATCTTCGAGCCGCCGGTGGTGCGGACTCCTTTGGTGTAGAGCAGGTCCTTTATCGCGACGGGGACACCGTGAAATGGGCCGCGCCACTTGCCCGCGCGAATTTCGGTCTCGGCGGTCTTGGCCGCGGCGCGAGCGAGGTCTGCCGTAACGGTGATATAGGTCTTGAGTTGGCCGTCCAGCTTCTCGATTCGGCCGAGATAGGCCTCTGTCACTTCGACCGGGGATATCTCGCGGCTCCGGATTTTCGAAGAGAGCGCTGCGACATCGAGGGCGACAAGTTCTGGAATGGTTGGCATGGCTACGCCTTTTTTATGCGCCGGATCCGGCGCGCTTCTGCCTCGAGATTGGCGTAACTGAATGGCGGCTCCACAGCCTTGATGTCGAGCACGTCGCCCAGCCGGCTCGACATCGTGAGCAACGGTCCCGCGCCATCAGCCAGCGCGCGCGCATCTTCGCCGGTCAACTCGTAGTCATAGAGCCCCCGCGCAAGCATCTTGATCGTCTCGGCAGTTAGAATTCCCATCGACGTGCCCTCCGGGGTAGCGGTGAATCCGAGCCCTTGTCTCTTCCTCAAAGCCAGGAAACGGAGGCGGGTTCGCGAAATCGGCCCAACGGTTCCCCAATTTCCGCGTCTGTGTATACAAAACGCCCTCATTCCGCAAGGCTCGCAGCCAGGCTTTCGGTAATTGGTAGCGCATTGGGATGACGGAAATCCGGGTTCGAATTGCTCGAATCGCGAACGGGCGGGCGATGAGGAGGGTGGATGGCGTGGCAGGCGGCCGAAGCGGGCACCGCTTGGGCGCCCGCTTCGGCCAGGATCAAACGCGGGAATTCGTCAGATCTAGAAGCGCAGGCCGGGCAGAACCTGCGTGCCTTCCAGTTGCACAGCCTCGAGACTGTAGGGATCGAGTCCCAGCGCTTCCAGGATCGTGGGAGCAACCTGGGCGGTCTGGACCGGGTTCGATATCGTTGCGCTGCGCATGCTCGGATTCGCAAGCAGCATGATCACATTGGTGTCGTCATGCGAAAAGCCGCCGTGCTCCGCGAGCTTCTTCTTGCTGTTCGAATAGGTCACGCCGATATTGGGCGTAACAATGATATCCGGCGTGCGCGGGTCGCCGTTGGGCGGCAGCCCCGGCGTATTGTACACGATGCTGACCGAGGGCCCCGAGAGAATCTGGCCGATGCCGGCGATGTTGGCGGAAAGCGGGAGGGCGGGGGAGGCCGCTTCCAGAGCCGCCACCGCAGCTTGTGTGTTCGCCGAGTTGGCAAGCCACAGCAGCGCGACGTCATCCTCCGTCGGCCCGATCGCGCTATTCTCCGAGGGCGCGAGATAGCTGCTCAGGATAGTGGCCGGGTCGTTCGATCCATCCCGAATATAGCGGCTGGAATCGATCGGCGATTGCCCATGTTTCGCCGTGACAACGATCAGCGTCGAGTCATAAAGGCCTTCTTTCTTCAGTTCGGAGACCATCTTCCCGATCGAATTGTCGACAAACTCGATTTCTTGGAATAGCGACTCGGTCGGCGTTCCAATCGAATCGACATAGCCGCCGTTCTTGCTATAGCCCGATGGCAATGCACCGTGCTGGTAAATCAGCTTCTCGCCGATGCTGACGGCCTGGAAGTTCATGCCGAAAATCTCGGGCACCTGCGTGGTGGCAGTCGCGTTGTGGTTCTTGCCATCGATCTCGTTGACGATAGCCTGCACCTTCAGCGCGTCGTAGCACTGGATATTCTGGAAGCTGCCCGTGTAATCATCGCCCGCCGCCACTGCCGCCGAATCGGGAAGCGGATTGCATCCGGCGACCTTGATGTCGCTGGTTCCATAGTTCTGCGAATTGGAATTGATCTCAGGCGAATAATAGTCATCGACATTGGTTTCGAGATTGGTGCCGGTAGGCCCGCCCACGGATGCGTATGAGGCGTGCTTGTCGGACCAGGCTGTATAGCCGTGCGCGCTATGGATAACTCCGAAAACCGAATTGGTGCGGACGAAGTTCCACGGGTAAACCGGGTTGCAATACTTGTCGCGGACCAGGTAGTTCGGGTTGATCGCGTTGGTCCCTCCGTCGCCGCTCGGTGCGCCGCCGTTGAGCTTGCTTTGATCGAGCTCGATACCCTCGTCGTATTCGGTGGTGGTGCCGGGCGGGGTAGCTCCTGCCGCACAACTGCCGCCGGGCAGGCCGTTGCCGGTCGTCAGCGCCGGCGGATTGAGGGAGCGGTCGAAAGCCACGTCGTAGTAAACGCCCATCGTGCGCGGCGATGCGCCGGTCACGATCGCCATCAGCCCGGGAAATGAGTCGGACGGCTTCGAAGTGGAAGCGGCGACATAGTTCACTCCGGTCTCCGCCAGCGCCGCGAGATTGGGGCAGTACGGAGCGCCGCTGTTCACTCCGCTAATCCCGCTGGCGCAATTGGCGAAGTCCACCGCGTGCATGCCGTCGATGCTTATTAGCAATACATGATCGATATGTTGCCGGTGGTCGAAGCCATCGCCGTATGCCCGCACGGACGCCATCGACAGCGATCCCGCAAGCAGCGCGCCCAGCGCTACGCCGGTCCTGAGTTTATTAGTCATATGCTCCTCCTTAGTCTCGGGTTAGGCGGGGCAGACTAGTAGAGGGCTATGATCGTGGAATCGCGGCGGCGTTAAGTTCGGTTTAAAAGAGGAAAGCGGAGCGGCTAACAGGCCGAGCGAGACTACTTATTACAGAGTGTGTTGCGAGTTCGTGATCGCGCGATTAGCAACTATGCGATCGGGCCCGCGTCTGCGGCCGAGTGGCGCGCCAAATCACTCTTGAGGAGCTTTCTTGCCGCCCGCGGGTTTCTTTGTTTCCGCGCGCTCGATCTGAACCTTGATCGCCTTGGGCGCCGCCTCCTTCGGCATCGGCGCCGAAAGCTCGAGCACGCCGTGACTGAAGATGGCCTTCAGGTCCTCGGCCTTTATTCCCGCGGGCAGCGAGATGCTGCGCTCGAATGAGCCGTAACGCACTTCGCGCTGAAAATAGTGAGGCTTTTCAGTTTCTCGCTTCTCCTCGCGCGATCCTTTGACCGTGAGGACATCGCCGGCAACCTTTATGTCGATGTCCTTGGGGTCGATCCCGGGCACATCGAGGCGCACGATGAACTTGTCGCCATCGACGTACGACTCTATCGCCGGGTGCCGGGAGATGGGCTCCCATTCCATCAAACGGCCATGCTCGAAGCCGAGCCGTTCGAGCAGGTCGTCAAAATCGTGGCGGAATTTCTCCAATTCCCTTGATGGATTCCATCGCTCCATCAATGCCATTGTCCTGTCCTCCTATTTTTTCTTCGGGAGGGGCGAATTTTCCCCCGGCTCGACGGCGTTCATTGAGGCCGCAAGGTAATCACCGGGCACGTGGAGCGGCGCACGACCTGCTCGGTAACGCTTCCGAGTCTCACGTCGTTCAATTCGGTCCGGCCGTGGGTCGCCATCACGACCGCATCGACGTCCAATTGCCGCTCGGCCTCCACGATGGTTGCGGCGGGCTCACCGCTGCGGACCACGATGTCATATCGAACCTTTCCCTCGAGCCATTTGTGCGCGACCCCGCGCAGTCCGTTGAGTACGACATCGCGTTCGAGTTCGTGCTGCGATTGGACGGGATCGGGAGTCGCGACCACGTACAGGAGGACGATCATGGCGTCATTTCGCAGGGCGATTTTCCGCGCCAATTCGATCGCTGGTATCGAAATGCGGCTGAAGTCGATCGGGCAAAGGATTTTCTTGAAAAGTGGTTCCACCACACTCACCTCAAGGATTGGACAGGTTCATTCTAGCATCAATTGAGCCGCTGAAATTTCACGGCTGATCCCGGCTCCCCCGTCGATTCGATAGAACTCTCGCTGAATTTTAGCCGTATTCGATGTGGCGTGCGAAACCGGCGATTCCTCAATCGGCGGCCGCCTCTTTTTCGAGAATCGCCGCGGCCTCCAGCACTACCTTGCGCAAGCTCCCGTCGCCGCGGCGGATGTAATCCACTAGCTCCCGGCGCATCCGCGGCTCCCAGAATCTTCGGAGATGGTCCGCGACGCCGTTCACCGCCTGTTGGCGGTCGGGATACGCCTCGAAGTATGCGCCGATTCCATTTGCCATCTTGACGAGCCGCGGGATGTCCACCTTGCTTTGTCCTTCGCTCGGGGCGCATGCGCGCCTGGTTCAGTGGGTTACGCTCCGATTCGCTTCGGTCGCACCGATCGCGGGCATGACCTCGACGGCAGTGACCTTGTATTCCGGGCAATTGGTTGCCCAGTCGGAATTCTCCGTCGTCAGCACGTTAATCTGCGATTCGGGATAATGAAACGTCGTATAGACGACGCCGGGTTGGACTCGCTCCGAGATTTCCGCGCGCAGGCGGGTTGCTCCCTTGCGGCTCCTCACCTCAACCAGCGCGCCGTCGCGAATCCCGCGCTGTTGTGCGTCGTGCGGGTGGATTTCGAGCAGGTCTTCCGAATCGATCACGACATTCGGCGTGCGGCGAGTCTGGGTCCCTGCATTGTGCTGAGTCAGGATGCGTCCGGTGGTCAGGATCAGCGGGAACTCCTCGCTGGTCTTCTCTTCGGTTGGCACATACTCGGTGATCGTGAACCTGCCTTTTCCGCGCACGAAGGCGCCGACGTGCATGATCGGCGTGCCATCGCGCGCCGTATCGTTGCACGGCCACTGGATGCCGCCGGCGCGATCGAGCTTCGCGTAGGACACGCCCGCGAAGGCGGGGGTCAGCCGCGCGATCTCATCCATGATCTCGGACGGGTGCGAGTAACGCATCGGGTACCCGAGTGCGGTTGCGAGTTCGCAGGTGATTTCCCAATCGGCTTTACCGCCGGCCGGCGGTATCACCCTGCGTATCCGAGAGATGCGCCGCTCCGAGTTCGTAAAGGTTCCGTCTTTTTCGAGAAATGATGAGCCGGGCAGGAAGACGTGAGCGAACTCCGAGGTCTGATTGAGGAACAGGTCCTGCATGACCACGAAGTCCATCGCGCGCAGCGCAGCTTTCACGTGATGGAGGTCGGGCTCGGACTGCGCCGGGTCTTCGCCCTGGATATAGAGCCCCTTGAAGCTCCCCGCCAGGGCGGCATCCCACATGTTCGTAATGCGCAGCCCCGGTTCGGGATCGAGCGCGACGCCCCAGGCGCGCTCGAACGCCGCGCGAGTTGCCGCGTCGGACACGTGACGGTATCCGGTGAACTCGTGCGGGAAGGACCCCATGTCGCAGGCGCCCTGCACGTTGTTCTGCCCTCGCAGCGGATTGATGCCGACGCCCGCGCGGCCGACGTTCCCGGTCGCCATCGCCAGATTCGCCATCGCGAGCACGGTGGTGCTGCCCTGGCTGTGTTCGGTCACGCCGAGGCCGTAATAGATCCCGGCATTTCGCGCGGTTGCGTACATCCGGGCCGCGGCGCGGATCTCGCTGGCGGGAACGCCGGTGATTTCCGCGACGGCCTCGGGCGAGTTGCGCGGCTCGGCGATGAACTTGCGCCATGCCGCATACTCGCGCGGGTCGCATCGGGCGGCGATGAAATCCTGGCGGGCGAGATTCTCGGTTACCGCGACGTGCGCGAATGCGTTGATTAGCGCAACGTTGGTCCCGGGCCGGAGATTGAGATGGAAGGCGGCCTCGACGTGAGGCAGCCGCGCCATCTCGACCGCACGCGGATCGACCACGATCAATTGAGCGCCCTCGCGGACGCGCCGCTTGATCATCGCGCCCATCACCGGATGACCCTCGGTCGGGTTGGCGCCCACGACCACGATCACGTCGGCAGCAAGCACCGAGTCGAAGTCCTGGGTGGCGGCTCCGGTGCCGAACGCAACCCCGAGTCCGTAGCCGGTCGGGGCGTGGCACAGCCGCGCGCAATTATCGACGTTGTTGCTGCCGAACGCCGCGCGCACCAGCTTCTGCACCAGGTACACTTCCTCGTTGGTGCATCGCGACGAGGTGAGCCCGCCGATCGCGCCCGGACCGAATTTCTTCTTGATGCGCTCGAATCCCGCGGCGGCAAACGCGATTGCTTCCTCCCATGAGACTTCGCGCCAGGGCTGATCGATGCGGTCGCGGATGAGAGGATGGCGAGCGCGATCCGGATGGGTCGCGAAGCCCCAGGAAAAACGGCCCTTCACGCACGCATGAGCGTGATTTGCGCGCCCCTCGCGGTCCGGCGCCATCCTCACTATCGCATCGCCCTTCATCTCGACCTGAAACGTGCATCCGACCCCGCAGTACCCGCAGGTGGTGAGCACTCGGTGCGTGGGCAGGCCGCGATCGATGACGGATTTCTCGGTGAGCGCCGCGGTCGGGCACGCATAGACGCATGCGCCGCAGGATACGCACTCGGAATCGGAGAACGCGCGCGCGGGGCCGGGCGTGATTGCGGAGGCGAAGCCGCGGCTATCGATAGTGAGCGCGAACGTTCCCTGGATTTCCTCGCACGCGCGGACGCATCGCGAACAGACGATGCATCGTGCCGGATCGAACGTAAAATACGGATTCGACGAATCCTTGGCCCGAGCCAGATGATTCGCGCCATCGCTGCCGTAACGGACTTCGCGCACTCCGGCGTATGCCGCCATATCCTGGAACTCGCAGTTGCCGTTGGCCGGGCAGATCAGGCAGTCGAGCGGATGGTCGGAGACGTAGAGCTCCATCACGTTGCGCCGCAGTTGCGCGAGTCTCGGCGACTCGGTCCGCACCCGCATCCCTCCGCTGACCGGCGTCGTGCAGGAGGCCGGGTATCCCTTGCGGCCCTCGATCTCGACGATGCACAGGCGGCACGAGCCGAACGGTTCGAGGGAATCGGTTGCGCACAGCCGCGGGATGCTGATTTCGAGCATGGCGGCCGCGCGCATCACGGAAGTCCCCTGCGGCACCTCCACGGGACGCCCGTCGATTTCGAGCGTCACCCGCGGCGCATCGGCCCGCCCCGCCGGTGTCCCGTAATCGTGATCGCCTCTCGATCGCATCGGGCCTGCCCCTCAGCTTGCTGCCGGGCTCTCCGCCAGCGAGACAACGTCCGCAGACGTGAGACCAAAATCCTCGGGGAAATACTTGAGCGCGCTCAATACCGGGAGCGGCGTCAGGCCGCCGAGCGCGCACAGCGATGCGTGCCTGAGCGTGTCGCACAGGTCGCGCAGCAGATCGAGGTTCTCGCGCGCGGCGCGGCGATTCACGATTCGATCGATTACCTCCATCCCGCGCACCGAGCCGATCCGGCACGGCGTGCATTTCCCGCACGACTCGAGCGCGCAGAACTCCATCGCGTATCTTGCCATTGCCGCCATATTGACTGAGTCATCAGAGACTACGACCCCGCCGTGACCGAGCGTGCCTCCCGACGCCTCGATCGTCTCGTAATCCAATGAGGTGTCGAGCCTGTCCGGCGGGAAGTAAGCGCCCAGAGGACCGCCAACCTGGACCGCGCGCAATGGGCGTCCGCTGGCGGTACCGCCGCCGTAATCGAACACCAGCTCGCGAATCGTGATTCCGAATGGGACCTCGACCAGACCGGGGCGCTTGACGTTGCCGCCGATTTGAAACGGAGATGTGCCGCGCGATCGGCCCACGCCCATCGCACGATAGGCATCGGCGCCCCGGTCGAAAATTGGCGGGACCGATGCGAACGTGACCACGTTGTTGATGATCGTGGGCTTTCCGAAGAGCCCGCTGATCGCGGGCACGGGCGGTTTTGCCCGGACTATCCCGCGCCTGCCCTCGATACTCTCGAGCATCGCGGTTTCCTCGCCGCACACGTACGAGCCGGCGCCGAGCCGAAGATGCACTTCGAAGCTGCGGCCGGAGCCGAGGATGTTCCGGCCCAGGTAGCCGCGGCCGCAAGCCGTCTGAATCGCAACGCCCAGCGCTCGATACGCGCTCGGATACTCCGAGCGGACGTAGATGAATCCCTCGGTCGCGCCGAGGGCGGCGCCCGCGATCGTCATCCCCTCGAGCAAGAGGAAGGGGTCGCCTTCCATGATCATGCGATCGGAGAATGTGCCCGAATCGCCCTCATCGCCGTTACAAACGACGTACTTTACGTCCGCTGCGGTCTCGGCCGCGGTCCGCCATTTGATTCCGGTGGGGAACCCCGCGCCGCCGCGTCCTCTGAGTTCCGATTTGGCGACCTCATCGACGATTGCCCGCGGCGTCATCACGGTGCTCCGTCGAAGCGCCGCGTAACCGCCGTGGGCGATGTAATCATCGAGCGAGAGCGGGTCCGTAACACCGGCCCGCGCAAAGGTGAGCCGCTGCTGGTTCTTGAGAAATGGAATTTCCTCGGTGCGGCCAAGATTGAGCGGATGGTCCCGGCCGCCAAGGAAATCGCGATCGAACAGGGATGGGACGTCGGCGGGCGAGATCGGCCCGTAGGCGATGCGACCGGCGGGGGTCTCGACTTCTACCATCGGCTCGGCAAAGAACATCCCGCGCGAGCCGTTGCGCACGATCCGCAAATCGGTCTCGCGCCGAGCCGCTTCATCGGCGATCGCGCGGGAAACCGCCTCTGCGCCCACCGACAGGGCGCTCGAATCCGCCGGGACGTAAACGACCGCCGCCACTAACCCTTCCTCAGGCGCGCCAGCATCTCATCGAAGCCGGCGGTGCTCACGCGTCCGTGAATTTGCCCGTCGATCACGATCGCCGGGGAACATCCGCAATTCCCCAGGCAATACGCCGGTTCGAGCGTGAATCCTCGGTCGTCGCTGGTCTCACCGAACCCGATGCCGAGGCGCTTGCTGACATGCGCCGCGAGGTCCACCGCTCCCATCGCCTGGCACGACTCCGCCCGGCAGACCTGGATCCGATGGCGACCCGGCGGCGTCCAGCGAAAATCGCGGTAGAAGGAAATTACGCCGTGAACCTCGGCCTGCGAAAGATTGAGGACCTGCGCGATGTCGGCCACGCTCTCGCGCGGGATAAAACCGAGGCGGCGGTGCACCTCATGAAGAACCAGCATCAGCGCTCCGCGCTCCGCCTTGAGGCCGGTTGCGATCGCGAGCACGGTCTCGGATTCGTATGCGCGAGGATTAGGCACGGCTGGCCGCGCCGGGATCATGCATATTTCGCCGGTTTCCCGCGCGCATAAGGCTCGTCTCAGAGATTCGGCCGAGCCGGCGCAATCAACGATCCTGGTCCTTCAAGAGCGGTTGGGCCGTGCAGCTCGGCGATGAGTATTTGTACATCCTCCATGCGCTTCGCGCCAACCTCCCGGCAGGCTGGGAGCCGAGGGCCAGCCGGTCGCGACACCCGGAGCCTGGATCTGGACCAGATGATTTGGACGGACGGCGGACGATTCGAGGAGGCCGGGAGGCATCGACCCGGATCAGCTCACCGCATCTTTTGCGGCCGAGCGCGAGGGCTGGTCCGCGGATTCCTCGGTCTCCTGCTTCGCATGAACTGTCAGCACGGGTACGGGCGATTCGCGGACCACCCGTTCGGCGACGCTGCCGAGAACAAGATGCCTGACGCCGGTGCGTCCGTGTGTGCCCATCACGATCAAGTCGGCGCCCGTCTGTCGTACGACGTTGAGGATTCCGGTGGCCGCATCTCCCGCCACGATCAAGGTTTCGTAGAGGATATTACCCGGGACCCGGGCACGCGCGATCCTTACAAGGCGCTCGCTGGCCGTCCGTTCCGCGTAAAGATAGGGATCGATCGGCACCGGTGACACCTCTGCTACGCCGGTCATGAGCGGAGCGACGGTCATCACATAGAGCGGCGCCTCGTTCTGGAGCGCAAGCTTGCAGGCAATATCGAGCGCTGCCAGCGACTGTTCACCAAAATCAATTGGACAAAGAATTTTACTGAACATGCGGGACACGTCCTTTTCCCCCGACGCGCTCCGGCTTCAGTTCGAGAACTTCACGGGCCCGGCTTGGAAAGGAAGCCGGGCCGCATCAAGACACGCTCGTTTGCTTTTTCTCCTCCCTTTTTCCTTCCTACTTCGCCATTCGCTTGGGCGGTCTTCCGCGCCGCCGGCGAGGTGCAGCCATCTCCGCCTCCTCGAGTTCGCCCTCCTCGGGGCCGAATGGCGATTCAGCGTGCAAGGTGACTGCTTCTTCCGGCTGCATGACGGTGTCCTGGACCTCGAGCGATTCGTCCATCTCCAGCGGCATCGTCCATCGCCGGCGAAACGACCTGCTCATCGCGCCCTCGCCGATCCGCGCAGCATGGTTTCTGCGCTCCTGACATGCGATGCAGTTGAGCGCGAAAGGCACGGTCCTCAGACGCTCGATCGCGATCTCCTCACCGCAGAGGGCGCAAATTCCGTATCGGCCCTCATCGAGCCTCTCGAGCGCGTAATGGGCGGCTTTGAGACGCTCCTCGGCGCGCTCGATCAAGCTCGCGTGAGTTTCGACCTCCGCTAGCGAACGCGCGACGTCCATTTCATCGCCCGGCGGCGGCAGGAAATCCTCATCCTGCTCCCGGCGAAGCTCCTGTACCCTGGCGCGAGCGTCATCAACCTCTCTGCGCAGAATCTTTGCCAGCAGCTCGTGGCGCCTCGCTTCTGTGACAGCAGTTACTGCTTCCATGGCGATCACCCCTCTTCGGCACGACCCGCGCGAACTTTGATTTTCGATTCGCGGCGCGGTCGAATTATGGCGACGCTGCTTGCCTGCGGCCCCATCTCGCCCATTTCCTGAACGAATCGCACCTCGCTGCCGATTCGCAGACAATCGAAGCCGGGGGCCAACACGCTATTGCGGTGAAAATAAACCTCGTCGCCCTCGGGGCTGGTTATGAATCCGTAACCCTCCTCGGGCAGCAGTTTCGTGACCCGGGCGTGCGGCGCCTCGGCATGGACTTTCACCTGCCGGCGAAGCTCCCGCACGTGATCCTCGAGACGGCGGCGCGCCGCATCGAATGCGTCGCGAATTGCCACCGCGAGATCGTCGACCGCCTGATGGTTCACCTCGATTTCGCCGCGCGGAACCGTCATCCTGATCCGCACGCGAAACGGCCCGCCCTTTCTATGGTGATGCACCGGGGCCTCGACTACGACCTCGCAGCCCGAGATTCTCTCGAAGTAGCGTTCGAGCGCCTCCACCCGCTCGCGGATTTCCCTGTCCATCGGTTCTGTAAGCTCGAAATCCCGCGCTGTAATTTTAAGCGGACGCTGCATGAAAACTCCCTTCGTCCCCGCGCACGAGGGGCGCGGGCGCATCCGGTCTTCGGATGCGCGACCCGCGCTCCCTGCGGCTCACGATCCATGGTCCCTACTTCTTCGCCTCGGCCTCGATCGGGACCTTCTTGGAGGTCAGCTCCTTTCCTACCGGCATGGTCACCTCGAGCACGCCGTTCTTGAACGCGGCCTTGATCTTGTCGGTAATCGCACCCTCCGGCAGCATCATCCGCCGCTCGAATGCACCATAAGTCACTTCGCGGCGAATATACTGCTCGCGTTTGACCTCCTTCTCCTCCTTCCTCTCTCCCTTGATCGTCAGCACGTTGCCCAGCACGCTCACTTCGACATCCTTCGGCTCGAGTCCAGGGATATCCGCGTGCACGATCAGGGTCCCGTCCTTGACGTAGCTCTCGATCGCCGGCAGAAATTCCTCTTTCTCACCGTCGAACGGCCACTCGCCGAAGAGCCTCGGGAAGCGGCTCTCCAGGTTACGGGTTAAACGTTCCAGTTCTCTAAACGGAGTCATTGGGATTAGCGCGCCCATAACTTTTCCTCCTTTTGGGCTTAGAATTTCGTCCTGCGCTCAAAGCCCAATCACCCAAATAAGAGGGCCAGCAAATCCCCTGCCGTCCGGGATGCGCGATTTGAGCAGCTATCGCGCCCGCCAGCGCTCGTTCGGCTCAGGCGATGAGTCCAATTGCTCCACCGAGTTGTCGCCGAATGCGCCATCGGCCCTTGGTACCTATCAAATGATTCTCAAAGTCGATGACTTGCTTTGGAACCGTCGCGGCATAAGTGTTGCTGACCTGAGAAGATCTCGAACACCGGCAGCAACCCGCGTGATTACGGCGGCTCGCTCACTGCCGGTTTTATTGGCTGCCTCAAACGCGCGATCGTGGCAGGTCTCAGCCGCCGGCGCGGCACAATCGAGGGGCGGCCGAGGAATAGTCAAATGATTGTCCGCCAGTTGATGACTAAGGAGCCGTTCACGGTTGCACCGACCGACACGCTGGAAAGGGCGAAATCGATAATGGAGGCGGGCCGATTCAGGCGCATCCCGGTCGTGGCCGGTACTCAGATCGTCGGCATCATCAGCGAACGTGATATTCGCCAGCACGCAGGCCATCTTGCGCATACCCTGGTCGATGCGGCGATGACCCAGGCCGTCGTAACCGTGACCCCATCGACGACGATTGAAAAAGCCGCCAATCTCCTGCTCGACCGCAAGGTCGGCGGACTGCCTGTGGTCGACGACGGCCGACTGGTCGGCATCGTCACCACGACCGACATCATTCGGGCGTTCGTCAAAATGCTCGGAATTGCGGAGGAGGGAGTGTCGCGGATTGACCTGAACCTGGCGGGCGAAATGGGCGAAACAGCCGAGGTCATCGGCCTGATCGGCCCCGACGTCGGCGCGGTCCTGGGCGTCGGCACCTATCGCGCCGACTGGGATGGAAGCCAGGTGTGCTACATACGAATCAGGTCAGGCGCGGCGCGCCGAGTCGCCGACATCCTCACCGAAAATGGGTACAAGGTGCTCGCGGTGCACAGCTAAGGCGTCACGGCCTGGTACGTCCTTCCGATTCACCCCCTGTTAGATCCGGTCGGAGACGCCCGGGATGAACAGCGGCTGCATCGCGTAATGCGCGACGTCGGCCTCCATCTCGGCGGATGTAGGGGGCTTGGCCGGCTCGCCGGCCGCCGAGAGTATGTCGCGCAGGATGGTCGTGTCGCTCGATGAGTTCAGAAACAGCCCCGGCCGGCTCAGCACAAAATGGACCGCCCTGCGGAGCGCGTCGCGTTCGCGAAGCGGCTCATACCAACTGAATTTGCGCTCGTCGCCATCCTGCCATCGCCGCCGCGCCACTGACTTGATCGTCTGGGTCGCCACCCCGCGCTCGCGGCATACTTTCAGCAGCGTCTCGACGTCGGCGGCGTACTGCTCGATGCTCATCATCATGAAGTTGTAGGGAAACAGTACCGAGTCGAAGGGGAACCGCTCGAGGCTTCGCCGATGCATCGCTGGAACCCGGGTGCCGTGGCCGGTCACTCCGATGAATCGGACCAGCCCCTGCGAACGCGCCTCCACCAGCGCCTCGAGCGCGCCGCGCGGTCCAAACGCCGTCTCCCATTCGTTCTCCTCGACGAGATTGTGCATTTGGATCAAATCGACGCTATCGACCCGCAGCCGGTCGAGCGACCGGTGGAGACTGTCGCGCGCGCTGTCATAGGTCCGGTCTCCGGTCTTGGTGGCCAGGAAGAAGCGCTTGCGATGCTCCCGCATCCAGGGACCGATTCTCAGCTCGGAGTCGCCGTAGGACGAGGCGGTATCGATGTGGTTGATGCCGTGCTCGAGCAGGATATCGAGGACCTGGTCAGCCTTCGCCTGCTTCATTCCGCCCAGGGCGGCGGCGCCGAAAATCACCCGCGTGCTCTGATGTCCAGTGCTTCCGAACGGACTCGTCGCAATCATTTTTCACCTCGCGGGGCTTGCACGAGCCATCAGACAATTACCCCAATTGCATCGCTAAGCACAGACGGAGTGCGTGCAGTCAGCAGCCGCAGGTGGACCTTTCCTGTGCGCCGGGCGAGTGAAGGCACCGGTCTCCGCGGGAGTGTGGCGTGGCTTAAAAAGGAGAAGGCCGGGTTGCTAAGAGTACCGCGGGTGGGGGGCCTACGGTGAGCAACCCGGCCGAGCTTAGAGACCGGCGCTGGAATCTTCTGGGGGGAGATTACCAGCGCTCTTCAAAATTACGAGCAAGCACCATGCCTGCAAAATCCATCGCAATTGCGAGGCGGGATAACGGAAAACATTCTCGATTTGCGACGTGCCGACAAGGTGACGGCCTAAAAACGGCTGTAAAAGCCAATAAACGTCGGCCTTTTTCGCCCCAGAATTTTCCGCGACGCTCTCGTCCCGGATTTCGCAAAAAGGAACTCCTTAAGAGGATTCGACCCGCCTGCAATCCGCCGGCGGCAGCGGCAAGATAGCGTGATGGCGCCCTCGCGCAGGGCGTTGCGAGCCCGCATTCTGCAGCCGGGCGTTATATCGACTCGTACGCCGCGCGCCCGGAAAATAACCGTGAATGCCCCCGTAGTTGAGAGGCACAGGCTTCGTATGTTAATTGCTAAAGGCTCGGGGCGTGGCGCAGCCTGGTAGCGCACCTGCCTTGGGAGCAGGGGGTCGGCCGTTCAAATCGGCTCGCCCCGATAGCGCCAGTAGCTCAGGTGGACAGAGCAGCGGCCTTCTAAGCCGCGGGTCAGGGGTTCGAATCCCTTCTGGCGCGCCACGAATGTTATTCCGGTCGCGCGATGCGCGGCCGGTTGGATTGTTAGAGGGGTGGTGAGTGTAGCTCAGCTGGCAGAGCACTGGATTGTGGCTCCAGTGGTCGAGGGTTCAAATCCCTTCACTCACCCCAAACATCCTGCTACCTAACTCTTTTCCGAGGTGCGCCGTTAGCTCAGTTGGCAGAGCAGCTGACTCTTAATCAGCGGGTCCGGAGTTCGAGTCTCCGACGGCGCACCAAATTTCTGACCATTAGAGCGATGGGTACAACGATTGCTGAGGAATTTGCGGTTGAGCGCGAGAAGATCGCGCGCGCGCCGGTGCATCCCGGCGTGTTCTTCGAGCGAAACATCCTGCCTGAGTTTTTGCGCCAGCGCCGGACGATCGGTGAGATTGCGTTGCTGCTCGGAGTCAGCCGGCAGACGCTGCATCGCGTGATCGCAGGCCAGAGCGTAGTTACCGCTGATATGGCAGTCCGGCTGGGCAAGCAGTGCGGCAACGGGCCGAATCTCTGGCTCAACTTGCAAGCGCGCTACGATGCGTGGGAGGCGACGCGCCGCCTCAAAGAGGATCTGAAAAAGATCCCGACGCTCAGGGAAGGATAGCCTCGTCCCTCAAGCCGGGATTGTGATCCTCACAGCGGCGCAGTGAAGGTCAATCGGCGCGCAGTAGCCGGGCTGGTTCAGGTCAGGTCGGCGCGGCGGAGCGACAGCAGGATCGCCGCCCCCGAGGATACTCCCACGGCCACCGCGATGTAGGCGAGTTGGCCGGCCAGCGGAAACTCGGGCATGCCGCCATGCTTCACGTTATATATGATGAGATTCAATATTACGTATGCGGCATACGCATAGCCCATCGGCAGCGCGTAACGCCTCATCCGCCAGATCCCCAGTCCATATATCAGCAGGAATAATCCGAACAGGGGACCGACGATATCATTGGCTATTCCACTGAGACGAGTTCCGAAGAAGACGAAGCCTAGCGTCGGGACGTAATGAAACGGCTTGGAGAAATTCGAGATTGCCATCAGCATGAACGCTGCTGCAAAGATGGTGAGCGCCACGCCACGTTTCGCCTGATCCATAGCGCGATTCTCCTTCGGCGCCCTCGAGGCGATTACCTCCGCCTTTCGCGCCGCCGCCAAGGCCGTTCTTAAGCCGCCACTCATCTTCCGCGACCTCGCCCGGAATGTCCATCGCGGGCGGGAACGCGCAGCGATGGAAATCCGGCGCGTTTCCGGAGACGATATGGGAGCATCGACGGGCCGACTGCGCACGCCGTTCGCAAGCCGGAGGATCGCATCGACGGTGAATGACGATGGCCGATAGCTCAGGCGTATCTGCTCCCGCCGGGCAGCCCGCTACTCCGCCCCGCGCGACGCCTTCAGAGCTCGCGTCGCTCTTCTTCCGCCTGGGGACGACCGCGTTCGGCGGTCCGGCGGCGCATATCGCGATGATGGAGCACGAGGTCGTGCGCCGGCGGCGATGGCTCACGCGGGAGCGATTCCTCGATCTCATCGGGGCGGCGAGTCTCATCCCGGGGCCGAACTCGACCGAAACCGCGATTTTCATCGGGCAGGACCAGGCGGGATGGCTCGGGCTGATTCTCGCCGGGGTCTGCTTCATCCTGCCCGCGGCCGCGATAACGCTCGTCGTCGCGTGGGCGTATGTCCGCTTCGGATCGCTTCCGCAGGCCGCGGGAGTCCTCTATGGCATCAAGCCGGTGATCATCGCGGTCGTCGCGCAGGCAATCTGGCGGCTTGGGCGAGTCGCGCTCAGAACCAGGGCGCTCGCAATTCTCGCCGCGGCCGCGGTGATTTTGAATTTCCTCGGCGTGGACGAACTGGTGGTGCTTTTCGGAGCGGGAGCCGCGATGGCGGTCGCGCGCCGGATCTCACAAACGCCGGATGCCCGCGCGACGCCCGCGATCCTCGCGCAGACCGCCGCCGCATCGGCGGGCGCGACCGCCGCGGCGGCGACGCCGTTCGGGCTCGTGCCCCTGTTTCTCTTCTTCCTGAAGGTGGGCGCGGTGCTGTTCGGCAGCGGTTACGTCCTGCTCGCATTTCTGCGCACCGATCTGGTCGATCGGATGCACTGGCTTAGCGAGGCGCAATTGCTCGATGCGGTTGCGGTGGGGCAGTTCACGCCGGGCCCGGTCTTCACTACCGCAACTTTTGTCGGCTACCTGCTCGGGCGCGGCCCGGGCGCGCTGGTCGCGACGTTGGGTATCTTCCTGCCATCGTTCGTGCTCGTCGCGCTGAGCGGTCCGATTATTCCGCGCCTTCGACGTTCGCCCGCCGCCGCGTCATTCCTCGACGGCGTCAATGCGGGCGCGCTCGCGCTGATGGTGGTCGTGACGTGGCATCTTGGAGCGGCCGCAATAATCGACGCGCCGACTGCTCTCCTGGCGGTCATCGCCGCGGCGGTGCTGTTGCGCTTCGAGTTGAATTCGGCGTGGCTGGTGATGGCGGGCGGGCTTGCCGGAATCGCGATCCGCCGATTTTGAGACAAACGCGCCCGCAAACCCGCGCGCGCCGCTCACTCGCGCGAGCGGCGCGCGATAATCTCAGGACTTGAGGAACTCGAGCACCAGCTTGTTCACAACGTCGGGCCGCTCCTGGTGGACGAAGTGTCCGGCGCCCGGGATGATCTCCTTGCGCAATCCTTTGAGGAAGAACGCCTCCATCCCGTCGAGCAGTTCCGCCCCGATGCATTGGTCGTCGCGCCCGTGAATCATCATCGCGGGCACGTTGATCGGCGTGGGCATCTGCGCTGGCGCGGGCTGGGCGTTCGGTGACGGTCTGGCGAGCGTCGGGCCAAGCGCCGCGCGATAGTATCCGAGCGCAGCCTCGAGCGTCCCCGGCGCGCGGAAGCATCGTTTGACCGCCTCCATGTCCTCCGGCGCCCATCGCCATCCCGGCGACCAGTCCGCCCACGCTTTCTCGAGGAACGTGAAATCATTGTAAGCGACGGCGATCTCGGCAAGCGCGGTCTGAAAGAAAAACATGTACCAGGAGCGCCGCTCCTGTGCGTAGTTGGTCGCAAGCGCCTGAAAAAACGCGACACCGTAGGGAACCGCCGCGGTGACAAGCTTTCGCACGCGAGCAGGCGCCGCGGCTGCCGCTCCGTACGCAGCGACTGCGCCCCAGTCGTGGCCGAAGATGGCCGCATCCTGGTAGCCGAGCGCCGCGATCAGGTTGAGCGCGTCCTCGGACAGCGCCTGCGAATCGTAACGGCCGTCGGACGGGCGACCGGTCGGGGCATAGCCGCGCATGAACGG
>DASPOF010000063.1:0-2376 GCA_035626155.1 Binataceae bacterium (SeqCode) | reverse complement strand
GATCACCGAAGTATCCGCCTGGTGTGACTTTGGTTCGCCAATCAGTATATCCGCAGCCCCTCGACCCGTTTTACAATGACGCACGGGGTTCGGACTGCATCTGAGGGGGAGATGGCTACCAAGACCATACCCAAGCCCGGCAGCAAAGTACTCGAGACTCCCGAGAAGACCTATCAGGGCCTCACCCGCAAGCAGCTTATCGAGATCTACCGGCTGATGTTTCTCTCGCGGCGGATCGACGATCGCGAGATTCTGCTCAAGCGCCAGCAAAAGATTTTCTTCCAGATTTCCGGTGCGGGACACGAGGCGCTCCTCGTCGCCGCCGGCTTGGCGCTCAAGCCAGGGTATGACTGGTTTTTCGCCTACTATCGCGATCGCGCTCTCGCCCTTACCTTGGGTATGAAGCCGCTGGACATGTTGCTCCAGGCTGTTGGCGCGGCTGACGATCCCTGCTCCGGCGGACGCCAGATGCCCTCGCACTGGTCCAACCGCGCGCTCAACATCGTCACCGGCTCGTCGCCCACCGGCAGCCAGTACCTGCACGCCATCGGATGCGCCGAAGCCGGCCGCTATTTCTCGCAGCATCCCGACGCGGCCAAGAAAGTTTCCGGCGACTACCGCGAATTCAAAGACGTGACCTTCCACGGTGACGAAGTGGTTTACGTCTCCTCCGGCGAAGGCACAACCAGCCAGGGCGAGTTCTGGGAGTCGCTGAACTCGGCCTCGAACCTGAAGCTGCCGGTGCTGTTCATGATCGAGGACAACGAGTACGCCATCTCGGTGCCCTGCGAAGTGCAGACCGCCGGGGGCAACATCTCGCGCCTGGTGGCCGGCTTCCCCAACATCCATTTCGAGGAGTGCGACGGCACTGACGCGATCGAGAGTTACGCCGCCATAACCCGCACGGTGGAGCACATCCGCGCCGGCAAAGGCCCTGGCTTTATTCATGGACACGTCATTCGTCCGTATTCGCACTCGCTCTCCGACGACGAGCGCCTCTATCGCCCCGAGTCCGAGCGACAGGATGAGATCAAGCGCGATCCCATCACCCGGCTGCAGATGCTTCTGATCCGCGAAGGCATTCTTGACGAGAAAGGCATCAGCGAGATCGAGAAGCAGGTTTCGGAAGAGGTGCAGGAGGCGAGCGACCACGCCCTCGCAGCCGCCCCGCCGGCCAAGGAAACGATCCTCCAGTTCATCTATTCGCCGGATCTCGATCCCACGTCGTCGAAGTTCGAATCCGCGCCCGCGCCGGCGCCCGCTCCCGCCAAGCCCGGCGCGGCGATTGAAAAGACCATGGCGGACCTTATCAACGCCTGCCTGAAGGACGAGATGCGGCGCGATCCGCGCATCGTGATCTTCGGCGAAGACGTGGCCGACTGCAGCCGCGAGCAATATCTGAAGCAGAAGCTGGTAAAGGGCAAGGGAGGTGTCTTCAAACTCACCTCCGGGTTGCAAATCGAGTTCGGTCCTGACCGCGTCTTCAACTCGCCGCTGGCCGAAGCCAGCATCGTCGGCCGCTCGATCGGAATGGGCGTGCGCGGACTGAAGCCGGTGGCCGAGATCCAGTTCTTCGACTACATCTGGCCGGCCATGCACCAGTTGCGCAACGAACTGCCGCTCGTCCGCTGGCGTTCGTTGAACGGATTTTCCTGCCCGGTTGTGATTCGCGTAGCGATTGGCGGATACCTCACCGGCGGCGCCATCTACCACTCGCAGTGCGGGGAAAGCATTTTCACCCATATTCCCGGACTGCGCGTGGTGTTCCCCTCGAACGCGCTCGATGCCAACGGCCTGCTGCGCACCGCCATCCGTTGCGACGACCCAGTGCTCTTCCTTGAGCATAAACGGCTCTATCGCGAGACCTATGGGCGCGCGCCGTATCCAGGCCCCGACCACATGATCCCATTCGGCAAAGCGCGCGTGGCGCGGGAAGGCACAGATGTGTCGGTAATCACCTACGGCGCGGTCGTTCCGCGGGCGCTGCAGGCTGCGCAGCGCGCCGAGCGCGAGAACCACCTCAGTGTGAAAGTCCTCGACCTGCGCACGCTCAGTCCCTACGACTGGGAAGCGGTCGCGCGCACGGTTTCGAAGACCAACCGCGTAATCGTGGCCTACGAAGATGTGCTGAGCTGGGGCTACGGCGCCGAGATCGCGGCCCGCATCGCCGACGAACTGTTCGATCATCTCGATGCCCCGGTGCGCCGCGTCGCCGCGATGGATACCTTCTGCGCTTACCAGCCGGCGCTGGAGGAAGAAATCCTGCCCCAGGCCAACGATCTCTATCAGGCCGTGCTCCAGCTCTCCGGATACTGAGCTCCAAGAAAAATGCGGAGAAAACGGTGACCGGAGGCAGGGTCTGCCGATTTCTCCGCG
>DASPOF010000062.1:0-46102 GCA_035626155.1 Binataceae bacterium (SeqCode) | reverse complement strand
ACTTCGAAATCGCGATCCTGATCGCGGCGGCGTTCACGATTTTGATGTCGCTCGACTACGCGGATGAGAACCGCCTGCCCGGCGCCGAGTATTACTCGCTGCTGCTGTTCGCGGCGCTCGGGATGATGCTGATGGCGGCGGCGGGCGACCTGATCGTCATCTTCCTCGGCCTCGAAACCATGTCGCTTGCCGTGTACGTGCTGGCGGGATTGCGCCGGACCGACCCGCGCTCGAACGAAGCCTCGCTCAAGTACTTCCTGCTCGGCGCTTTTTCGACCGGCTTCCTGCTCTACGGTATCGCGCTCATTTACGGCGCGACCGGCACCATCAAGCTCGGCCCGATTCACGCGGCGCTCGGCGGCCAGATGATGTCGAACCGCCTCCTCCTGCTCGGGCTTGCAATGATGCTCGTCGGGTTCGGCTTCAAGGTCGCCGCGGTGCCGTTTCACATGTGGACGCCCGACGTGTACGAGGGCGCTCCGACCCCGGTGACGGCGTTCATGGCGGTGGGCGTGAAGCTTGGCGCATTCGCGGGCTTCCTGCGGATTTTCCTGGTGACGCTCGCGCCCGCGAGCTTCGAATGGAGCTGGGTCTTGTGGGCGGTCGCCGCGCTGACGATGACCACCGGAAATCTGATCGCGGTGGTGCAGACGAATATCAAGCGGATGCTTGCGTATTCGGCGATCGCGCACGCGGGCTACATCCTGGTGGGCATGACCGCGGCCGCCTGGCAGGCCGGCGCGGCGATCCTGTACTACCTGCTCGCATATGCATTCACGAACCTGGGCGCGTTCGCGGTCGTGACCGCGCTCGAGCGCCGCGGCGAGACCGGAGACCTGATCAGCGACTATCGCGGGCTGGCGACGCGCGCGCCGGCCCTTGCGGGCGCGATGGCGGTGTTTCTGCTCTCGCTGACGGGCGTGCCGCCGCTGGCGGGCTTCGTGGGCAAATTCTACCTTTTCACCGCGGCGGTGAATCAGGGCTTCGTCTGGCTGGTCATAATCGCGGTGCTGAACAGCGTGGTGTCCGCCTACTACTACATTTCCGTGATCGTCGCGATGTACATGGAAGAGGGCGGGGTCGAGCTTGCGCCGATGAGCCGCAGACCGGCGCTGGTGGCTGCAATTGGTATCGCAATCCTCGCGGTCGTGCTGATCGGCGTGTTCCCGCAGCCCTACATCGTGGCTGCTTCTCAAGCATTCACGTCCGCATTTGGCGCGGGCGCAATCAGGGCGGCGTCGCTGGTTCCGTAGACAGCGCTACTACTTCCTGCCTTTGGGCGCGGGGCGCTTGCGGGCGATGGCTTTTGCTTTCGCCGGCGCTTTTGCGCGTGGCGCGGCTTTCGCTGGTGGGGCCGCCTTAGGAACCGGCGCCGAAGGCGCGGCGGCCGGCGCCTGCGCGGCGGGCCGCTCCACACTCTCGGGCCCCGCCCACGCGTCGGCCTCTATCTCGATCAGCATGTCGGGATGCGCCAGCCGGCGCACTTCGACCATCGTGCAGGCCGGCGGTTGATCGCCGAAGAATTCGCGATGTGCGCGCGCGATGTCGCCGAATCGCGCGATGTCGGTCGTGTAAATCCGCGTCCGCGCGACGGCGCCCATCGAGAGGCCCATCCGTCCGAGCGCGGTTGCGATATTGGTCAGAGCCTGACGCGCCTGCACGTACATCTGGCCCGCGCCGACAATCTTGCCCGCCTCGTCGGTTGCCGTGGTGCCGGACACGGCGATGAACCCTCCCGCCCTGACTGCGCGCGAGTATCCAACGACTGGTTCCCAGGGTGTTCCGCTCGAAATGCGCACGAGTTCTGCCATCGACATCCTCTTCGGGGCCGCGTCGAACGATTCGCTTTTTGGCCCGCGCTCAGTTATCGCGCGACGGGAATGCTTCTTCAAGCTCCCGCGCAACCGATCTCATCGGCTGGCCGACGGCCCGTGCGTCGGGCATCAGCCATCTGAGCAGGCGTCCGATCCGCGAGAAAAGGATCGACGGCCCTGATTCCTTGCGGACCATGTCAAGCTCGGACTCTACGATCCTGGAACGCACCGCGGCGCGGCTCTCAGCCGGTGCGAAAGACGAACGCCTACCCTCCTCCACCTCCACAGCCTCCCTGACGAAAATGATCGCAGCATCGATATTACAGATGACTGTCCTACTGTCAAAACATTGCGCGCGAAAACCCGCTTGGCACAAGGCGATTCTGAGTGGGCGGCCGATCGCGAGCCGCGCTTGAAGTTACCCTGCATGTATCGTATTCTTAGCGCCGTTTCGTTTTTGCGCGATTGGTGAGCATCGAGGCATCAAGGAGGAAGCGATGCGCAAAGTCCTGCTTCTAGCGCTGGTATCAATGTTCCTGACAGCGGTGGCATGCACCAAATCCGAGGAGACCGCTCCTGCTCCCGCTCCTGAAGCGTCGGCCTCCGCGGCTACGGAAGCGAGCCCGGCAGCCGCAGCCAGCCCGGCCGCTCCCGAGGCCAGCGCTGCAGCCAGCCCGGCTGCGCCGTAAATTACCTGGCGTATTGGCAAGTCTCCGCGCGCCGGATCCCCGATTAGAGATCCGGCGCGCGGCTGACGCGCCCAGTCTGACCAGGTCCTCCGCCAGCGAGAAAAGGCGCGCTGCGTAAGCGCCTTTTCTTTCGTTCGTCGATCATTCGCGGGTCCGCCCGCGGATCGCATCCGCGTCCCCAAATTCGGGGCGGCCTGCGACCCCGGCTATATCCGCGTCTGTCGGCGCGGTTCCAACCTATCGGAACAGACGCAGCCGCGGGAAAGCCGCAACCGCACTAGCTCGGAAACTCTTCCTCCTTGGGTGGCGCTTCCGGCGGGGCCGGCGCGGATGGCGCTGGCGGAGCGGCGGGCGGTTGCTCCGCGGCGGCGGGGGGCGCCTCGCCGCGCATGATTTCCTTGGCGCGAGCGGCGGATTCGGCGGCGAGTCTGCCCAGCTCGTCGGATTTTCGCCTTAATTCCGCGGTCTTGCGGGAGAGTTCAGCCTTGAGCTCCGCGACTTTCGCAAGGGCATCCTTGCGCGCCTGCTCGCGCTTGTTTGCATCGCCAAGCGTGCTCCTCAGTTGCGCGGCGAGCTTGCGCCCCTGGTCGCGCAGGGCGGTAACCTGCTGCGTTACTTTTGCGCGAGCCTTCTTGGCCTCGGCCACAAGGCGGGCATTCAGCTTATGTTTCCTCGCCTCGCGCTCCAGCCGGACGCGCAACTGCTTCGCTGTCGCTTTAAGCTTCGCGAGCTGCTTTTTTGCCGTCGCGGCGGAGCGTTGCAACCTCTCAGTCCCCTTCCTTTTCTTCGCTGGCATGAGATCGCCTCCTTGCAGCGCAAGTTGTTCCTGTTCCAATCAGCTAAATCCGATCGCGGAATAAATCAATGGCCCCCTTCCCTTCACAATAGAGAGCGCTGTGGCGCGCGGGCTGCTACGATGCGACGGTGACAGTGGCAACCGCCCATCCCGCACGCGAAGCGGAAGAGCTCAAAGCCGGCCTCTCGTTATTCGATTCCGCGGCGATCGTCGCCGGAGGAATGATCGGCTCGGGCATCTTCATTGTCTCGGCGGACATCGCCCGCCAGGTCGGCAGCCCGGCCGGATTGCTCGCGGTGTGGATCGTGAGCGGTCTGATGACGATCGCGGGCGCGCTCGCATACGGCGAGCTTGCGGCGATGATGCCGGAGGCGGGCGGGCAATACGTCTATCTGCGCGAGAGTTACGGCAGCCTGTGCGCGTTCCTGTACGGATGGACGCTGCTGCTCGTGATCCAGACGGGGACGATTGCCGCGGTCGCGGTCGCGTTCGCAAGGTTTCTGGGAGTGATGTGGCCCGCGCTCGGCTCGGACTTGTGGTTTGGCGCGGGCGGGGCCGGACTCTCGGGCGAGCGTCTGGGAGCGATCGCGGTGATCGCGTGCCTGACTGCGGCGAATCTGCGCGGCCTCGACATGGGGCGTCTGGTGCAGAACCTGTTCACGAGCGCGAAGATTCTCTCGCTCGTAATGATCGTCGCGGTCGGATGCGTGTTGTATCCGAACTCGCGCGCAGCCGGAATCAACTTCGGGAGCGCACACGCGTTTTTCGGCGCGGGCGGATGGACGCTTGGCGCGGCGGCGGCGTTCGGCGCGGCCATGGTCGGCGGCTTGTTCTCGGCCGATGCGTGGGCGACCGTCACGTTCACGGCCGCGGAGGTGAAGAACCCCCGCCGCGATCTGCCGCTCGCGCTCGCGATCGGCGCGGGCGTCGTGATCCTGCTCTACGTGCTCAGCAACGTGGCATACATGTGCGAACTGCCGGTGGTGGGCGACGCGGCGGCGTCCGGCGTCTTCGCGCGCGGGATCGCGTATGCGGGCAGCGATCGGGTCGCGGCCGCGGCAATGCAAATCGTCTGGGGTGGCGCAGGGGCGACGATCACCGCGGTCCTCGTGATGGTCTCGACGTTCGGATGCGCGAACGGATTGATACTGACCGGCGCGCGGGTGACCTATGCGATGGCGCAGGACCGCGTGTTCTTTGCCGCCGCGCGGCGACTCAATCGCGCGCGCGTGCCCGCCTTCGCGCTGGTGATCCAGGGGATCTGGTCCGCAGTGCTGGCGCTTTCGGGGACTTACGGAGATCTTCTCGACTACGTGGTCTTCGCGCAGCTCCTGTTCTATGTGCTCACGGTCGGCGCGGTTTTCCGCCTGAGGCGCTCGCGTCCCGACGTGGCGCGGCCGTACCGCGCGTGGGGTTATCCGTGGGTTCCCGCCGCATACATCGCAACCGCGCTCGTGATGATGATCGATCTATTAATCATGAAGCCGCGAAACGCGTGGCCGGGCCTGCTGATCGTGGCGGCAGGAGTGCCCGTGTATCACTTCGGCCCGCGTCTGCGCGCGCGCGCCCGCAAGCCTGAACAATAGTTCTTTCGAGGAGCGCCCCCGGTTGGGAGCGATCAGGGTGTCGGGGTGCCTGGATTGCCGCCCGACTCGGTCGGCGCGCCGATGGGCTGTCCCGCGGCGGCGCAATCCGCGGTGCCAAGCCGTCCGTTGGAAAACTCCTGCGCTACGATTCTGAGGATAATCGCGCTTTGTTCAGGCGACTGATTGCCCGCGAGCTTGAAGAGTTCCGCGGCGTTTTTCGCGGCGGCATCGGCATCGTCCCGTGTCTTGGGCATCCCGTAGATCTGGAACACCTTGCACAGCGAAACGATCCCGTCCTTTCGATCACCGGCGCTGAGGTTCTCGATCGCGCCGGGGCCGGAGGGGGCGGGCGCACTGGCGCCTCGCTCACCGATTGTCATGCGAATCACGCCGCGAAGCGCGAGCAGGACGATCAGGGCTGCCACGCCCAGCGCAATCGCGCGGCCGGCTTTCTGCCCGCCGCTGAGTTCGCTCCACGGAAGAAATTCGATTCCGCCTTTGCGCGCGGCTTGCGCGGCTTCCTCGGGAACAGGACGGCGAAATTCGGGCGGCGCGGCTTTGGATTGAGCTTTAGCCTCGGGCTTGCCCGGGGGCGCACCGGAATGCGCGGTGGAAGTCTTCTCGCCGGCGGATGCAGCGGCTGCGGGAGTGAGCGGCGCGGCACAAAATCCGCAGAAGGATGTCCCTTCGGGATTCTGCCGCCCACAATGCGCGCATGCCGGCATCAGTTCACCTTGATCTCCGAGCCCCCGCTAATTCTGCCAGAATGCGCGACACGGGGGGACCTCATCCCTTCCTCCACCCGCTGCGGCAGCTTCGCCCGCAAAAGATCGGCGCGCCACGTGCGCATCCGCCCCGTAAAGATACCTACCGATGGAGCCTGCAAAGTCAATAACGACCCGGGATTCGGCCCGCGCGCGGGTCCTTCGCAACCCGAGCGGTACCGATCGAAACGATGGAGCCGCGCCCGCATCAGGCGCTGACAGAAGCGGATTATCATGCAAGACTGATCGGACCGGGCTCGCTTCGCGTGCGGGCCGAGCCTGTGCAAATTGCGTATCAACAGTCTCGTGACGGAGGTGCGATGATGACGATTGCCCGATATTTTTTCGTTGCGGCTCTCGCAACCGCCCTCACCTTCTTCGTGAGCACACGCGCATTCGCGCAGGCAGATACAGGCGATGCGTCCGACCCCGGATACAGCGCGCAGGATTCCAACGGCGACTCTGAGAACGCCCAGGACGAGAACGGAGATCAGGATAGCGACCAGGCCCAGACGCAAGGCGATGATGATGACTCAGGCGGAAACGTCGCGGTACCGGTTCCTGGCGGCGGAGAGGTGCAGGCGGACGAGCCGCAACAAGAGGCACCCAACCAGATTCCTCCGAACGAGCCCTGGTCGACACGCATGATGAATCCGGGCGTGCAGGGCGACTCCCCGCAGGGTCCGTAACCAGCGACAAGCGCCGCGCCGCGCTTGCCCTCACATAATCGACCCGGCGACGCGCCGGCGCGCCCGCGAATTAGCGCAGAAGATAGCCGCCATAATTCGGCGAGAAGTACCCCGACATCGTGAGCGTCTCCTCCTGCCGGTTCGGCGGCACCACGTTCTCTCCGTTGTAGATGAACGGCGTCGTATCCACCTGCCGCGCGAGCATCGTCACATCGACCCGCTGGCGGTCCGGACTGAAGGTCAGATCGATATCGACCGCGTCTTTGATGACGGCCTCGCCTGCCGAGAACCCGTCGGGTTGATCGAAAGAGACCGCCGTCTCGGCGCCATGGTAGTAGAGGCTGCGCATTCCGGTGGCGGATTCGCGAACGTCGGTCGCACCCGTCGAAGTATGTTTGACCACCAGGTCGGTGCGATAGCTGAACAGGCCCTCGCCGAATTCGCCGGATGGATCGCTGTGGGGAAACGGCCAGCCGTGGACCTTGCCGAGGATCTCACCGCGCCGATCGGCGCCGTCGCGCGAGTCGAACGTGAGCAGGGCAACTGGTTCGTTCGCCTCGAAGACCTGCGTGAGCCGGGTTTCGTAGTAGGGCCCGAAAAACCCGGCCGCGCCATCGCAACCGCAGATCGAGAGCAGCAGCGCAGCCGCAACCATCCGCCTCACCACACCCCACCTTCGCCGCCCATCAATCTGAAGATTCATCACATCAGTAAGCCGCCTCGAGCAGGGCGATTATCTCATCGGTGCTGACCGGCCGCCCGATGGTGTCCGACCGCGCGACTTCCTCGCGGACGGTCGCCGCGATTCGCCCGAGCTCCTCGCGCGCGACGCCGACGTCGCTGAGTCTCACCGGCACCTCGAACTGGCGGATAAATTGCGCGGTGCGATCGGCGCACTCGAGCGCCGCCGGATGAGGGTTCTCCGCGTCGAACCGGATGCCGAAACCCTCGGCGATCGGGCCGAACCGCTCCGGCGCGACCCCCGCCATGAATCGCATCACTGGAGGCAACGTAATGCACGAGGTGAATCCGTGGGGAACGTTCCAGGCGGGACCAATCTGATGGCCGAGCGCGTGCGAAATGCCGGAGCGGGTGCTCATCGCACCGAAGATCGACATCCATGCCGCGAGCTGGCATTGCACGCGATGTTCCAATTCCTCGTCGCCGTGCGCGGCCAGCGAAGGACGGAGATGGGATACAAGGAGGTTGATCGCGCGCGCGGCGAGCGCGTCGGAGACCGGCTGATGGCGCGACGAGTATGCGCACTCGACCGCGTGATCGAGCGCGCGCATCGCGGTACCCGCCCACAGCCACGCTGGCGTTTCCAGCGTTAGCTCGGGGTCGAGGATAACGGTGCGCGGTTGCAGGCGCGGGTCGGCGACCCCGCCCTTCACGCGGGTCTGCTCATTGGTGACGCCGGCGGCAGGGGTGAACTCGGCGGCGGAGAGCGTGGTGGGAATCGCGACGTGGACCAGCTCGCGCTCGCCAAGCAACTTCATCGCGGCGGCCTTCGCGGTGTCGATCGGGCTTCCGCCGCCGAAGCTCACGAGCGCGTCGGCATCGACCCGGCGCGCCTCCGCCGCGAGCGCATCTACGGTCCCCGCCGGCGTATGCTGCATCGCGCCCTTGAAAACGCCCGCGTACGCAGGCCCCGCGGCAATGCGAACCGCCTCGAGCAATCTCGATCGGCCAAGCGACGCGCCGGTCACGACCAGCGCCCGCTTGACCTTGCGCCGTTCGAGGTCGCGGCCAAGCTCGCGCACCTTGCCTGCGCCGAAGATCACGCGCTCCAGGCGCGTGAAGCTGAATTCGCCGCTGGTTGGTTTCAATTCGTTTTTCCTCGGACCGCCGGTGCTCGCGGATCGCAAGCGCTACGGTCTGATTATCACTACCGTCCCGATGGGAAGAATCCGGTTAAGCTCGCTGATGTCGGTATTGTCCAGGGAGATGCAACCGGTGGTCCAGTTGACGTCGTCGCGGTTGAGGCGCGGATTGTCGGTGCCGTGGATGCCGATGCGGCCGCCTGCGCCGACGATGCGGCCGCCCGCAACCGGCAGAACCTCGTGATCGCGCAGATTGTCGTAGCGCCGGCGGTCGAGCATGTTCGGGTAGTTGAGCCTGAGGAACCATCGCCAGCGGCGGCTCGGATATTTCTGGACGATCGTATAGACGCCCTCGGGCGTGCGCCGATCGCCCTCATAGAGCTTGGCGCCCGGTTCGAGGCTGCGGCCAAACACCGCATGATACGCGCGGTAGAGCCGGCCCTTGTAATAGGCGACTAACTTGTGGCGCGACTTGTAGACCATCACCGCCCAGTTCACCGAGTCGAGGTAGGAGTCGTCCCTGGTTTCCTCGAACGCGCGCTCGCCGGGAGTCAGTCCGGATTTGGTCGGAGATACCGCGTCAGCTTCGACGCCGTCGATCGTCGGCGCGGCGCTTGGGGGCGGAATTGCAGGGGCGGTATAGGTCGCCATCCCGGCCTGCGGTCCCCACCCTGGCGCGACCGCCGAATTCGCTTGCGGAGCCGGCGCGGCGCTTGGCGACGGATTTGCCGGGGCGGCATAAGTCGCCATCCCAGCCTGCGGTCCCCATCCTGGCGCGACTGTGGGAGCCGCTTGCGGAGCCGGCGCGGCCGATGCGGTCGGCGCGGAAGCCGGCGCCGATGGCGATGGCGGTTGTTCCTGCGGATGAGCCCGCGCCGCCGACATCGCGATTGCGATGGTGACCGCCGCCGCGATGCGCGCTATCGTCGCCTGCATTTTCGCCATCATCCTGGCCGCACCCCTCCCGCATCGTATATTTTGGGAAGCATCGTCGCGCCGGTCAATTCCGACAGTGTGATCCCGCGCCATGCCTGAAAACCCCGCCCGCAAACTCGTAGATCGCACTCCTGCCCGCGCGATCGCTGCCTAAGCCGCACCCGTTTGCGTGCGATCGCCGCCGGCGCGGGCCGCGAACTCTCAAATTGACCGTCCGCGAAACCGTCTGGTAGCATTCGAGTGCGGCCGACCGCAATGCCAATCGAAAAGAACGAATTGCGCCGGGTCATGGGTCATTTTGCGACCGGCGTCACCGTCATCACGACCCGCAGCAAGACCGGTAAATTGCACGGCCTGACCGCGAACTCGGTGACGTCGGTGTCGCTGGTCCCGCCGCTGCTGTTGATTTGCGTGGACAAGAAGTCGGAAAGCTATCCGTCCTTCGAGGAAAGCAGGGTCTTCACCGTCAATATCCTCGCATCCAGCCAGGAGCACATCTCGCGGCGATTCGCGATCAGCGGCGGGAACAAGTTCGAGGGAGTGAGCCATCGCATCGGCGCCAACGGCGCTCCGATCCTCGATGGAACGCTCGGCTACCTCGAATGCGCGATCGTGAACGGGCTGGACGGCGGCGACCACACGATTTTCCTCGGCGAGGTCCTTCAGGGGGAAACGCGCGAAGCGAAGCCGCTCCTGTTCTACCGGGGCGGTTACCGCGAAATCGGTGAGTAAGCGTAGCCGGCCGGATGCGCCGGGTGCTCGGGTGCCGCAGGTGCGCGCGACTGGCGCATCCAGCGCGGCGCCCCGTATAACTGCGAGTCAAGTCGATGAATTCCACCTCACGTCTGTCCGGCCTCAGCGTTTTTCTTCCCTCGCACAACGAGGAAGCCAACGTCGAGCGCGTCGTGCGCGGCTATCTGGCCGAATTGCCTAACGTCGCCGATGAGTACGAGGTGATCGTGGTCGATGACGGCAGCCGCGACCACACCGGAGAAATCGCCGATCGGCTCGCAAGCGCCGATCCCCACGTCCGCGTGGTTCATCACGAGATCAATCGCGGGTACGGGGGCGCGGTCATCTCGGGGATTCGCGCGGCGCGGATGCCTTACGTGTTGCTCTCGGACGGCGATGGGCAGTTCGATCCCGCAGACGTGCGAAAGCTCGCGGCGCGGATGCCCGAGTACGACGTCGTATGCGGCCATCGCGTGCGCCGGGCGGACCCCCTAATGCGGCGGATCAACGGCAAAGCGTGGACGACGCTCGTGCGCGTGCTTCTCGGCGTAACCATCAGCGACATCGATTGCGGATTCAAACTGTTCAAGCGCGAGGTGCTCGACGGGATGGAGTTGCGCGCGCACGGGGCGATGATATCGACCGAGCTGATGGCGCGGATTGCGGGCCGTAGCGCAAAGGTTTGCGAGGTCGAGGTGCAACATCTGCCCCGGCTGGCTGGCGAGCAGTCGGGAGCGAATCTCCGCGTCGTGGCGCGCGCCTTCAAGGAGCTGTTTCAACTCTTCGGAGAGCTGCGCGCCGAGCGCCGGAGCGCCGGGGCGCACAGGTGATTCATGCGCGTCCGCCCTTTCGCGGGCGCGGTTCGCGCGTGCCGGCAGGCTGTAAGAAACGGGGATCGAACGACGCAAAGGGGTTAATGCTGGACCGAATCGTTCACTCCGATGCCCCCGCATCGGGAGAAAATCCGCTAGTTTCGCGCCTTCGGAGCGGTTGCGTTAATGGCACGGCAATGGCTATATGCTTTGCGATGCGCGGCTCGCTGAAGGGCCGCCCAGGTTGAAGGAGACCAAAAGGATATGAAGCGCACCCTCTCGATTCTGACTGCTGCTGTGTTCGCCAGCGCCCTCGCCCTCCCGGCCTTCGCCCAGGATGCCAGCCCCGCAGCAGCGGCGGCGAGCCCGGCGGCAGCAGCCGCGAGCCCGGCGGCGGAAGCAAGCCCGGCTGCGGAAGCCAGTGCGAAGCCGGCGAAGAAGCATCACCACAAGGCGAAGAAGGCGGCCGAGGGGGCTGCGTCCCCGGCGGCTGCGCCTTCCCCGGCAACGCCGTAATTTAGCAACGCGAAGGATCGGGAAACCGAGGACCCTCGGTTTCCGCAACGCGGCCGGCCGCCGATCGGATCGGAACAACCGGTTGGCGGCCGGCGGTGCACGCGCGCCATTTTCGATTGCGTGACGTGCAGCCGTGCCGCGCTTTTTTCTCGGACGATTTTCCTGCTACCATCGCTAGTACGCCCGTGTGAGTGGCTCCGCGAGCGTTAAGAAATTGGCACGCAATTCTGGGGCGGGGCTCTTTCTCGCGTTGCTTCTTGCGCTGGTCCTTCAATGGCCGGCGACGGCGCGTGCGACGGTAAGCGGCGCCTCATCCGACACCCAGGTCTGCGATCCGCTGGCAGACTACTATCTGGGAATGGAGGACTACCCGGAGGCGATCCGGCGCCACCTCATCGTAATCCAGCGCGAGCCATCGAACGCGCTGGCTCATTACCATCTCGGCTTCGCTTACGGGCTCCTGGGCGAGCATCGCCAGGAGTTATCCGAGTACCAAAGGGCCGTGAACCTGGGCCTCGAGGACTGGCAACTGTTCCTCAACCTCGGGCTCCTCTACCTCGAGAACGGACAATTGCGCGATGCGACCGAGGTGCTGAGACTCGCCACGCTGCTCGCCCCGGACCGGCCCGAGACGCACTTCAACCTCGCGCTCGCCTACGAGCGGCGCGGGATGCCGGAGAGGGCGGAGCAGGAGGTTCTGGTTTCGCTGCAAATCGATCCTGACCAGCCCGATGCGCACAATACGCTGGGTGCGATTTTCGCCGAGGAAGGCAAATACCGGCGCGCGAGCCAGGAGTGGACCGAGCTGGTTCAGGCCAATCCGGATTACGCGCCCGCCCGCGCCAATCTGGACATCCTCGGCCGAGTCGAGCGTGGAGAGCTGAAAGGTCCCAAGCCCGAGAGCGGTTTCGCGCGTGAGCCCTGAGCGTGGCACCGATCTGGGGGTATAAAGGAAGCGAAGGTGGTGGAATTGGCTGAGCGGCGGAATTCTTCGTGGATCCTTTGTGCGATAGCGCTCGGCGCCGCACTGGCGGTGCTTCGTGCCGCGCCGGCGGCCGCGGCTGTACATCACTCGAAGCACAAGGCCGCCGCGCATGGCAAGCGCCACCAGAGCCAGAGCAATGCTCCCGCCTACAAGGGTGCTTTGCTCGAGGATGCCGAGAGCGGAAAGGTCTTGTACGAATTCAACTCCGACATGCAATGGCCCCCCGCATCGATGGCCAAAATGATGCTGCTGCTGGTCGCGTCGGACCAGATACGGGCGGGGCGAGTCAAGCTCGACGATCCGGTGCGGGTCTCCGAGCGTTCGGGGCACACCGGCGGCTCACGGGTCGGGCTGCTCGAGGGGCAGGTGTATCCGCTCGGCGAGCTGATGAAGGCCGCCCTCATCAAGTCGGCCAACGACGCGGCGGTCGCGGTCGCCGAGAAGATCGGCGGCTCGGTCGAAGCGACGGTCCTGATGATGAACGAGCGCGCGCGAAGCCTGGGGATGGCGCACACCGAATATCACACGGTCGACGGCCTTCCGCCGCGTCCTGCGCACGATGCGGACTTTACCAATGCGCGAGATCTCGCGACCGTCGCGCGTGCAATCATCAGGAACACCAGCCTCCTGCAATGGTCGAGTCAGGAAGAGGCGGATTTCGACGGCGGCATATGCATGCTGCACAATACCAACCACCTGGTCGGGCACTTCTACGGATGCGATGGACTCAAGACCGGGTTTACCTCGCAGGCCGGCTTCAACCTGACCGCCACCGCCAAACGCGGAAACATGAGGCTGATCGCCGTCGTGCTGGGCGCGGCATCGAATCAGCAGCGTTTTGCGCAGGCGGCAAAGTTGCTCGACTGGGGATTCGATCGTTACACCGCGGTCTCGCTGCTGCGATCGGGCGAGCCGCTTCCGGTTCAGGTCCAGGTTGAATCGGGGCCGTTGATACAGCCGGTCGCCCAGCGCGACCTGATAGTCGTGCTGCCCAAGGACAATGTCGCCGGATTGAAAGTCGAATACGAAGTGCCGCCGCGAATCGCCGGACCGGTGAAAACCGGCGAGGAACTCGGCCGCGTCGTCGCGCACGATCATGGCGGGGTGTTGAACGAGATCTCGGCTGTTAGCCCAATCGCCGTGGGCCAGCCGGTCGAGCAGGGGCAATACGGCAGCGATTCGTGGGATGGCCAGCGGCAGCCATCGGCGCAGTACGGTGGCGATGCGTGGAGCGCGATCCGTCCGCCGGCCGTGGTCCCGGTCCAGGAGAACCAATGAACCAAGCTTCCCGCCAGCGCAATCGCAGGAATCGGAAACTCGCGCGCAAGCGCCGCACCAATCCCATACAGGCCAAGGCGCGAAAGCGCAGGCTGCGCAAGACGCGCCTGCGCGGCCGCTAGCAGGCTGTTGAGAAGAGCGAGAGCATAGCAGTTCGTCCGGATTGCGGTCTCAACATCCTGCGTAAAAGACGGCTTCTTTCCCCTCTCTTATCTCCCCCGGTCATTTCCGGGGGAGATAAGAGAGGGGGAGCAAGCTGTGATTTATCACCAACCTGCTGGTTCCGCCTCGCCAATCAGGCAGCGCGCGGCCCCGAGCTAATCCGGGGAAAGCCGGCGCGCGCGCCACGTCCGCCAATCGCAGCGCGAGGGTGGCTTCTGCAGGCGGGCAGCTTGTTGGAAAAACCTGCGCCCTCAAATTGACAGCAGCTCCATGTGGCGGATAGCTTGGATTGTGCGCCTTCGGTTCCCAACCCTATCTCCCGGAGTAATCATCTGCCCGACGCGAAAGTAATCGCCGTCATTCCGGCGCGTTATGCCTCCACCCGGCTGCCTGCAAAGGCGGTCGCGGACATCGCAGGGTTGCCGATGGTGGTTCGAGTCTGGCAGCAGGCGGCGAAGGCGCATTCGATCGATCGGGTGATCGTCGCGACCGACGACGGGCGGATTCGCGATTCAGTGACGGCCGCGGGCGGCGAGGCGATCATGACCTCACCGGCGCATCAGAGCGGCACCGACCGGATCGCCGAGGTCGCGGGGAAAATTCGCGCGGGCGTGTATATCAACGTCCAGGGCGATCTGCCGTTCATCGATCCGGCCGACCTCGATGCGCTCGCGGCGCCGATGCGCGCGGATGAATCGATCGCGATGGCGACGCTCGCAACGCCGATCGCGGACGCGCACGAATGGAACAATCCCAACGTGGTGAAAGTCGTGTGCGGCTTCGATGGCAACGCGCTTTACTTCTCGCGAAGCCCGATCCCGCATCCGCGCGATGGCGGCATTCCGCGCCAGGCGCTTCGCCATATCGGCGTCTATGCCTACCGCCGCGACTTCCTGCTCAAGTTCGCATCGCTTGAACAAGGGGTGCTGGAACGAATCGAGAAGCTCGAACAGTTGCGCGCGCTGGAACACGGCTACCGGATCCGGGTCGTCGCTTCCGTGGCGCCGTCGCTTGAGGTAGATACAGCCGAGGACCTTGCCAGGGCCCGCTCCCTGGCGTCCTCTGCGGGGCGGTCGTGATGGGGGAGGGAATCAAGGTGGAACGAGCCAAAACCAAGTTCATCTTCGTGACCGGCGGCGTGGTCTCATCGCTCGGCAAGGGCCTGGCGGCGGCCTCGCTCGGGGCGCTGCTCGAGGCGCGCGGGCTCAAGGTCACGCTGCTCAAGATGGACCCGTACATCAACGTGGACCCGGGCACGATGAGCCCGATGCAGCACGGGGAAGTGTTCGTGACCGACGATGGCGCGGAGACCGACCTCGATCTGGGCCACTACGAGCGCTTCGTGCAGACCACGATGAGCCGGCGCAACAACTGCACGACCGGCCAGATCTACGACACCGTCATCGAGAAGGAGCGCCGCGGCGATTATCTCGGCGCCACCGTGCAGGTGATTCCGCACATCACCGATGAGATCAAGCGGCGCATCACCGATGCCGCCCAGGATGCCGACCTGTGCATCGTCGAAGTCGGCGGCACCGTCGGCGACATCGAGAGCCTGCCGTTCCTCGAGGCGATCCGCGAGTTCCGCTGGGACCTCGGCCGCGAAAACGTGCTCTACGCGCATCTCACGCTCGTGCCGTACATCCCGACCGCCGGCGAAGTGAAGACCAAGCCGACCCAGCACAGCGTCAAGGAGCTGACGGGCCTGGGGATTCAGCCCGACATCCTGCTGTGCCGATGCGATCGCCCGCTCGACAAGAAGGTCAAAGCGAAGATCGCGCACTTCTGCAACGTCGAGGAGAGTTGCGTCATCGCGGCGCGCGACGTCGAGACGATTTACGAAGTGCCGCTGCACTTCCACGATGAGGGCTTCGATCAGCGCGTGGTCGAGAAACTGAACATCTGGACCGGCGCGCCCAATCTCTCCAAATGGCGCCGCATCGTGAAGGCCGCGCAGAATCCCAAGGTCCAGGTCAATATCGCCGTGGTCGGGAAGTACGTCAACGTGGTCGATTCGTACAAGAGCCTCCACGAGGCGATCGCGCACGGGGCAATCGCCAACGAGGCCAAGGTCACGATCGATTACGTCGATTCCGAGGATCTCGAAAAGCAGGAGGTCGGCCCGCGACTTGCCCAGGCGCACGCGATTATCGTCCCGGGCGGTTTCGGCATCCGCGGCACCGAAGGGATGATTCGCGCGATCCGCTATGCGCGCGAGAACCAGGTGCCAATCCTGGGCATCTGCTATGGGCTGCATATGATGGTGATCGAGGCGGGACGCGACCTGCTCGGCCTCAAGCGCGCCAATTCCACTGAGAACGCGCCCGACACTCCCGACCCGGTCATCGACATCATGGAGTCGCAGAAGGACGTGACCAAGAAGGGCGGGACGATGCGACTGGGCGCATATCCATGCGTGCTCAAGGCGGGCTCGCTCGCCAACTCGCTCTATCGCCGCGTCCGCATCTCCGAGCGCCATCGCCATCGCTGGGAGGTCAACAACCGGTACCGCGCGGACCTCGAGAAGGCGGGGCTAATCGCGACCGGCGAGTCGCCCGACGGCCAGTTGGTCGAAATCATGGAACTGAAGGGCCATCCGTGGTTCCTTGGATGCCAGTTCCATCCCGAATTGAAATCGCGGCCGCTCGATTGCCATCCGCTCTTCCGCGGACTGGTCCGGGCGGCGGTGGAGCGGCGCGCGGAAACCGGTCACAAGCGCGCAACCGTGCGGGAGCTTAGATCAGCTTCGTGAGCGCAGAGCAGATAAGGGTCGGGGATGCGGTCTTTGGCGGGCCGGACCTCGTTTTGATCGCAGGCCCCTGCGTGATCGAAAGCGACGAATCGTGCATCCGCCACGCCGTCCGGCTGGCGGAGATTGCGCGGCGCGCCGGAATCGCGCTCGTGTTCAAGTCGTCGTTCGACAAGGCCAACCGCACGAGCCACACCTCGTTTCGAGGGCCCGGCCTGGATGCGGGCCTCAGGATTCTGGGGCGGGTGAAACGCGAGGCGGGCGTCGCCGTGCTGACCGACATCCACGAAACCACGCAGGCAAAGGCCGCGGCGGAAGTCGTCGATGTGATCCAGGTTCCCGCGCTGCTCTCGCGCCAGACCGATCTGATCCACGCCGCGGCTGCAACCGGCCGCGCGGTGAATATCAAGAAGGGGCAGTTCCTCGCGCCGTGGGATATGCGCGCCGTCGTCGCCAAGGCGGAGAGCACCGGGAATCGGCGAATCCTCGTGAGCGAGCGCGGCACCGCGTTCGGCTACAACAACCTGGTCTCGGACCTGCGGGCGCTGGTGATAATGCGCGAGTTCGGATACCCGGTGGTTTTCGACGCGACCCACTCCGTGCAACTTCCCGGCGCGGCAGGGGAGCGCTCCGGCGGCCAGCGCGAGTTCGTAGCACCTTTGGCGCGCGCGGCGGTCGCGGTCGGAATCGATGCGGTATTCATGGAAGTGCATGAGGATCCGGAACACGCTCTGAGCGACGGTCCGAATTCCTACCCGCTCGACTTGCTGCCCACCCTGCTCGGCGATTTGAAGCGAATCCACGAATTCGCGCGCGAATCGTCCACCCGCCAGTAAGCGGCGGTCCCGCTTCGCGCCGCGCCGCGGGGGTCGATAACGCAAGCCGCGAGATTGGCGAAAGCCAGGCGGCTTCAGTCGAGGTCGAGTACTTCGCGGAGCGCCGCGGCGACCCGCACCATCGCCGGTTCGTCGAGCCGGGCAAGCGGGCCTTCAACGAGGCGGCGATTATCGATCGCCCGAAGCTGGTCGATTAGCAGGTCGGAATCGCGCCGCAGCGATGATTGCGCACGTACACGGATGCGCAGCGGCTCGGCATCGTCGATCAGATTGGTGGTCAGAGGAACGATGAGCGTCGATGGATGGCCGGCATCGATCAGGGCCTGCGCCTGAACGACCAGCACCGGACGTGTTTTGCCCGGCTCGGTGCCGCGGCGCGGATTGAGATTGGCGAGCCAGACCTCGCCGCGTTCAGGCATGCGGCTCGCGCTCGATCGCTGCGAACTCGGCGTTTACCCGCATACTTTCCCGGCGCACCTTGCGCGAGGCGCGCGCCAGCCGCTCTGCTCGCGCGCGCGCCTCGGCCTCGCGGTTCATCCGCTCGATGGCGCGGCGGATGTATTCGGCGCGCGGAATCCCGAGTGCCTTAGCGCAGCGGTTGCTGGTCTTAAGCAGTTCGTCCGGCAGCTTGAGTGAAATGGAGTCCATGCAATTAAACTTGAATATCTCTTTAAGATATCACCAAATAATATGCGCCGGCATATTAAGGAAAAGCAAGCCGCGCCCGCCGGGAGGGAAGCGATCACCAAACTCCCGTGCACCCCGCGCCGCGGGGTCACCAAAGTCCGCGGCGGCTCGATACGTCAGGCTTGAGGAATTACGAGTTGCGTGCCGGTGCGAAGGCTGCGCGGATCTTTGATTGAATTGGCCTTAAGCAACACCTTGACCGACACCCGTCAGCGGCTGGCGATATCGTAGATAGTGTCGCCCGAGCGCATCGAATAACGCTGCTACCCCTGGCTGCGCGCGCCGCTGGCGGCTGCGTGCCTGGCCTTGCGAGCGCGGGAGGGCTTGGCTCGCGAGCGAGCCGGCGCGGACTCGCCGACGCCTTCAACCGGAATCACGAGGGTGGCGCCGGCGCGAATCTTCCGCGGATCGCTCAACCCGTTCGCATCGAGCAGTTGCTGCGCAGTGATTCCATACATGGTAGCGATACCCGCCGGGGTATCGCCCCGGCGCACCGTATAGTCGTGCGTCTCCTCGACTTCCGGGCTCTGCGCGCTGATCCCGGGGAAATAGTCCTCCTCGTAGCGATGCACCTGGAGGGCGGCGAGGAACTCCGAATAATAATTCTTGACCGCGAAGCCGAAATGCGGGCCGTTGTATTCCCTGATCATGCGGCAGTAGTCGTTGCCGCATTCCTCCGCCGCGCGTGCGACCCCATTGGCGCCGTAATCATAGGCGGTGATCGCAAGCGGCCAGTCGCCAAGGACATCGTAGTTGTAGCGCAGGAGCTTCGCGGCCGCCTCGGTCTCGCGAATCGGGTTGAAGCGGTCGTCGCGATAGCGGGTAATCCTGAGATACTTGCGCCCGGTCGAACGGGTGAACTGCCAGATGCCTTTGGCGCCGGCGCCCGATTTCGCGCGCGCAACAAAGCCCGACTCGACCTGCGCCAGCGTCACCAACTCGGCCGGAACCCCGGCCTGGGTGAAGATTCGCTCCATCGTGGGGCGATAATAGCGGCTGCGCACCAGCCCCTCGCGGAATCGCTCGCGCAATCCCTCCTGCACGCGAAGGTTTTGCGCCGCCGCGGCATACGCGCTTGGCGGCTCGCCCTTGAACATTTCGGCCACGCGCCGCTCCTCGCTGGTGTTCGGCTCGTGTCCCGCGGCCAGCCGCGCGAGCATCTCCCCGTACTTGGATTTCAAGTACGCGTTCGCCCATTCGATGTCATCGCGCGACGGGCTGCCGTCGCCGGGAAGATGCATGACCTGGTAGATGCGCCAGACCTTGTCGCGGTCGAGAATGACGAAGTCGCGGATCGAATATGCAGTAAAGACGTTGACCCAGAACTGTACGTTAGGCTCCAGTGGTGCTGGACGCGGAAACGGAACCTTGGTCTCGGCCCGCAGGGCGCTCGGCCCGGCCGCGACGGTCGCCAGCGCAATCGCCAGGGCGGCGGCCATAACCCCAATCCGGCGTGAAGAGTACAGCTTATTGCCCAAGTCTTCCGCTCCAGGATGCGTGCTTTCCCGGCAAGCCGCCCCATCGGCCTTCCCCCTCCGGAAAATCACCGCACGTTTATCGATTAACCGCCCGCGCTCTGGTAGTCAACGAAAACGGCCATCGCCGGGAGCATCGCCAATTGCCAGGTGAAGAGAAAAAAGAACGATTTTGCCGCCCGCGCCGGTCCGGAATTGCGGCAATCGCCGCCGCGATCGTGCTGATTGCCGCCGCGCTCTCCGGATGCCGCCGCTCGGCGAACCCTCCGATTCCAGCGGCCGAATCGGCATTCAAGGTGGCGCTCCTGACGCCGGGTCCGGTGAGCGACGCCGGATGGAATGCGGCCGCGTTCGACGGCTTGCAATTGATCAAGAGGGAGCTCGGGGCGGATACCGCGCTTGCCCAGACCACCTCGCCGGCCGACTTCGAGGACGCGTTTCGCGATTTCGCATCGCGCCGCTTTAACCTGATTTTCGCCCACGGCTTCGAGTACACCGATACTGCTTTGCGGGTCGCCCGGCTGTTCCCGGACTCCTATTTCGTCGTCACCTCGGGAAGCGGTTCGTCGGCCAACGTGGCGTCGGTCACCTTCAGAATCGAGGAGGCGGCGTACGTCGAGGGCGTGCTCGCCGGCGGAATCACGAAGACCGGTGTAGTGGGCGCGGTGGGAGGAATCGAACTGCCGGCGATCCGGCTCACATTCGACGGCTTCAAGCGCGGATTCCTCGCGGCGAGGCCGGCCGGGCGAGTGCTCATCAGCTACACCGGGAGCTTCGATGACGTCGGCGCTGCGAAGGAGGCGGCGCTCGCACAAATCAGCCAGCATGCCGACGTACTCTTCCACAATGCCGATGCGGCGGGGCTGGGCGTCTTCCAGGCCGCCGCCCAGGCGCACATCTATGCCTTCGGCGCGAACCGCAACCAGAACGATGTCGTGCCCGAGGCCGTGCTCGCGAGCGCAGTCACCAAAATCCCGCAGGCGTTTCTCAGAATCGCGCGCGAGGTGAAGGACCATACCTTCAGGCCCGGGATGATCGAATTCGGAATGAACGACGGGATGGTCGAGGTCGTTTACAACCAAAGGCTGCTCGTGAATATCCAGCCCGCGGCGCTCGCCAGAGCGAAGCAGGCCGAAGACGACATCAAAAGCGGCAAGATTGTGCTGGCGCGGATGCCGTCGGGCGGTTGAGCGCAAGCGCGGCCTGTCCGCGCGCGCGCCCCGCGACCGTCTCAATCTGGATCGAACTGCGGTTTGAAGTCGTTGGACTGAGAGTCGTCGCCGCTCGATTCGGGAGCAGCGCCCATGTCTTCCGGCTTGAAGTCGTTGGAATTTTCGGTATCGGGGCGAAGGTCCTGCTCGTCGGGTTTGAGGTCCTGCGAAGCCCCGAGATCGCTTGGCGGACCCGCATCGAGCGAGCTGCCGAATTCGCCCTTCTCCGCCGCGGCACCGCCCGTGATGCCGCCGTACTCGCCCATCGTCTGCCCGTGCGCCGTGCGGACGAGAGCGAGGCTCAACAGCAATGCCAGTAAAATCAGGGCATGCAGAAGATAGAGTCTCTGGCTCACTGAATGAGACCCTCTCGCTTTAAGTGCGAAACCCATCCTACTTAACTCTACACCTTGTACAGGTGCTATGACAAGCGGTAAGGGCGGCGTTCCGCGGCGCCCGACCGCCCCCGCTTGAGCATCGTTCGCCCCCACCGGTAAGCTTCGATAATCCGCCCTTCAGGCCATGGCCACGAATGAGATCGAAATAGCGCCGGTTACCCAGCCGCTCCACGCGACGGTGGCAGTGCCCGGTTCCAAGAGCATCACGAACCGCGCGCTCCTGCTCGCCGCGATGGCCGAGGGACGGTCGGTGCTCGAATCGGTCGCGCTGAGCGACGACATCCGCTTCATGTCCGCTGCGCTGGAGGCGCTCGGTTTCCGCATCGAGATTCGGGAGAGCGAGCGGCGGATCGCGGTCGATGGGCTCGGCGGCGCGATTCCGGCCAGCGGCGGCGATCTCTTCGTGGGAGGGGCGGGAACCGCGATGCGCTTCCTGGTCGGCTTTCTCACGCTTGGCCACGGGCGCTACCGCGTCGGCGGCAACCAGCGGATGACCGAGCGCCCGATGGGTGCGCTGCTCGATGCGATGCAGCGGCTCGGCGCAACCGTGTACAGCGAGCGCGACAACCGGTGTCCCCCGGTCATCGTGGACGTGACGCGCGGGCGCTTCCAGGGCGGCGAGACGTCGATCGATGAGCGCGAATCATCGCAGTTCGTCTCCGCGCTCCTGATGCCGGCGCCGCTGTGGGCGCGCGGTCTCAAGCTGCACGTAGTCGGCGAGACCGCCCGTCCGTTCATCGATATGACGCTCAAGGTGATGGCTGCATGGGGAGCCGAGAGCACGATCGAGGGCGATGCGATCGTGGTCGCGGGCGGGCAGTCGTATCGCGCGCGGCGATTCGCGATCGAGCCCGATGCGTCGGCGGCGAGCTATTTCGCAGCCGCGGCCGCGCTGTGCGGAGGTTCGGTGACGATCGAAAATCTTCGCAAGGACTCGGTGCAGGGCGACATCGGGTTCCTCGCCCTGCTCGAGAGGATGGGCGCGCGCGTCGAATGGCATCCGGGCGGCGTCGAGGTGACCGGCACCGGACGGCTGGACGGGATCGATGTCGCGATGAATGCGATGCCGGACATGGTCGCGACGCTGGCCGCGATTGCGCCATTCGCATCGACGCCGACGCGAATCCGCAATGTGGGTTTCATCCGGCTCCACGAAAGCGATCGCATCCGCGCGCTCGCAGCCGAGCTTAGGCGCATCGGCGCCCGGGCCGAGGAGTTCGATGACGGGCTTGGGATCGAGCCGTCAGCGCTCAAGCCCGCCGCGATTGAGACCTACGACGATCATCGCATCGCGATGAGCTTCGCGGTGGCGGGGCTGAAGCTTAAGGGCCTGCGCATCAAGGATCCGAACTGCGTCGCGAAGACCTTTCCCGAATTTTTCGAAACCCTCGCGCAACTGCCCCGCTGACCTGCGCGCGCCCGGTGCCAGCGCGCGGGCGGCCCCAATGCGGCTAGTTCGGCGGTGAGCCGGCAGTAGGCTGCTTAACCTCCTCGCGCTCGAATGTCTGCGACTCCGATCGTCCCACAGCCTTGAGCGAAATCTGTGCCCCAATAGCCACTTGTCGATTCGAGTCGTGACTTAGCGTCCGCAAATACTCGACCGCGTCCGGGGTCCCGATATCCTGAAGGACGTCAGCGGCAAACTCTCGCTCGGACGGATTTTCGCTGTCCGCCCATTTGATCGCATCGGCCATCCCGGCGTCCTTATCGATGCCGAGAAAACGTTCGATCTTCGCCGCCTCCGCTTCGGTGCAGCCTCGGACGTAGAGGTCCGGCGTCCCCACTGGCGAGGGTGTTGTGGCCGGTGCGGGGACCTGCACCTCCAAAGGAGTCGCTCCGGAGCTGCCAGAACCTTGAATCGCGTGCATGACCGGGGCCTGCAGCGACCGCGACGCCGCCGTGTGACTAGCAGCGGCCGCTCGCGCCTCTTCAGCCGCGAAGGAGTGAGCAGCCATTTGGTCTCTGAGAGACGCCAGCTTCCGCTGGTAATATTCTTTGTAGCTGCGGCTCACATCGGTATAACCGCCGCCGGTCCATGCATATACGACCGGCCATATTGCTACGCAGTGTGTGGCACCTTGATGCGAGGTGAATTCTGTGTCCACGATCACCTCAAGTTGACCATTGCCCTCCAAATCTTCGATCCCTTCCACATCCGCGCGTGCCGGACTCGCATACCGCTCGAAGCCCGCAGGCGTTTTGTCAATTATCGAAAGATAGCAATTTCTTCCGTCTGAGGCCGACACAACCAATGAAAGATTCCCCGAATGGCGCAGGTCGGCAAACCGAAATGAGCAAATACCAAGTTCGCCTTCCTCTGTAAGCCTGTGCAGCAACGCCAGGACGTTGTCATCAGACGGCGGATTCGCGGCTAGACTATTCGGCGCGCTGACCGACCAATCGGCTTTCACAAGGTCCTCGGGCGGAGCACCGCCGGCATAGACCCGGATCGGCATTGACACAGACAAGGCCAAACAAAACGTAACCCCGACGAGCGTTCTTTTGTTCATGGCTTTAAGAACGATGCGCCGGCGGCACTCGCCCGCGCGACCTTAGTTATTCGATGCGCCGCTCTCTTTTGCCGTCATTTTACGCGGGTCTCGCGTAGAATCCAAATTGGGGTTTCCGCATTCCTGCGCACTCCTTCTGATTAGTCATTCCCGCGCGTCTGAGTTGCCGGCGCGCGAGGAATCCCGGATCCTCATTCTGTGTTTTCAGAATCATATGTCGCGCGATCGAGGACGATCGCGCGACGCTGCGGACCCTCACCTACCCTCTCCCTTCCAGGGAGAGGAATTAAAGAAAGCGAGAGAAGTGAGCCCCGCGCGCCAGACACGCGGGCGGGAATGACTTCGAAGGGGATCGGGATTTCACGCGTGTCTCGCGCAGGATGATTGTGACTACCACGTCCGCGCTCGGGTGGCCGCGCAGAAACTGATGCGAACAGGAAGCGCGAAACCCAGTTTGGGTTTCGCATTATCGCCGCGGTCGTGCACGCCGGAAGAATTTCGGGATTCCACGCGGGGCACGCGTGGAATGAAAGGAGAAAAGAGGCGCGCGGGGCGAGCGCCTAACGTTCCGTGCGATTGAGGGACGCCGCGCGGGTGCGGGCGCGGGCGAGATCGAGCGCATCGACGGCGGCGGCGTACTGGTCGTCGTAAAAGCTCATCGCAGAAAATTTCTGCTCGGCCGCTTTTTCATCGGCCTCGGCCGCTCGCCGATCGACCGCTTCGGGCCGCTCGGCGCCGTTGGCCAGCAGCGTCATCACGCCATCCTTCACTTCGGCCAGGCCGCCCGAGATTATCCAGGTCTCGGCGCCGCCGCCCTCGGGCTTTATCTGCACCAGGCACGGCGTGAGCGAGGTGATCAGGTTGATGTGGCTCGCCAGCACGCCGATCTCGCCGCGCGGCCCGGTCGCGCTGACCTCCACGACGGGGCCCTCGAAGACGATCCCGGTCGGCGTGACGAGCTTCAGTTGGAACGCATCGGCCATCGCGGTCGCCGCCGGCGCGCTCAGCGCGCCTCGCCGCGCGCCAGGCGCTCAGCCTTCGCGCGCGCATCCTCGATCGTGCCGACCAGGTAGAAGGCCTGCTCGGGCAGGTCGTCGCACTTGCCGTCGAGGATTTCCTTGAAGCCGCGCACGGTCTCCTGGCGCGGCACGTACACGCCGGGCGTATTGGTGAACGCCTCGGCGACGTGCATCGCCTGCGACAGGAAGCGCTCGATGCGCCGGGCGCGCGCGACCACCAGCTTGTCCTCGGGCGAGAGTTCCTCCATGCCGAGAATCGCGATGATGTCCTGGAGGTCCTTGTAGCGCTGAAGGACTGCCTGCACCGCGCGCGCGACAGCGTAATGCTCCTCGCCGACGATCAGCGGGTCGAGGATGCGCGATGTCGATGCGAGCGGATCGACCGCGGGAAAGATCGCCTTGTCGAACAGCTTGCGCTCGAGCGCGGTGATCGCATCGAGATGCGTAAACGTCGCCGCGGGAGCGGGGTCGGTGTAGTCGTCGGCGGGGACGAAGATCGCCTGCACCGAGGTGATCGCGCCCTTGCGGGTCGAGGTGATCCGCTCTTGCAGCTCGCCCATGTCGGTGCCCAGCGTGGGCTGATAGCCGACTGCGCTCGGCATGCGGCCGAGCAGCGCGGAGACCTCGGAGTTGGCCTGCACGAATCGGAAAATGTTGTCGATGAAGAGCAGGACGTCCTTGCCCTGCACGTCGCGGAAGTACTCCGCGACGGTCACCCCGGTCAGCGCGACGCGGGCGCGCGCGCCGGGCGGCTCGTTCATCTGCCCGTACACGAGCGCGGTCTTGGCGAGCACGCCCGATTCCTTGAGTTCGCGATAGAGGTCGTTGCCCTCGCGCGAGCGCTCGCCGACCCCGGCGAAGACCGACACGCCGCCGTGCTGCTTGGCGACGTTGTTGATCAGTTCCTGGATCATGACGGTCTTGCCGACCCCGGCGCCGCCGAACAGGCCGATTTTTCCGCCGCGCACGTAGGGGCATATCAGGTCGATGACCTTGACGCCGGTTTCGAGGATTTCGATCTCGGTTGCCTGGTCGGCGAACGCGGGCGCATCGCGATGGATCGGCATCACCTGGCTCGATGCCACCGGGCCGGCCTCATCGACCGGCTCGCCGATCACGTTGATCAACCTGCCGAGCGTGCCCTCGCCGACCGGCACCGTGATCGGGCTGCCGGTGTTGACCGCCTCCATCCCGCGCACGAGCCCCTCGGTGGTATCCATCGCGACACAGCGCACGGTGTCTTCGCCGAGATGCTGCGCGACTTCGAGCACGAGGTTGCCCGGTTTATCGCTGATACCGGGGTTGGTGACGCGCAGGGCCGTGAAAATGGCCGGGAGCGCGCCGTTGGAGAATTGCACGTCAACGACGTTGCCTAAGACCTGAACGATTCGACCTGGAGCTGACTCACTCATGTTGGAACTGGCATGTACCCGCTTACGGCCAGCGGGTCAAGCAAAGCTGGATTAATCTTATCGGGTCCTGCCGGGGAGCGCACGCTCCCTGGAGCGCGCCTTATCGCTCGCACGAGGTTTGGTAAAGCCGTGAGTTCCATCTGCATTTCGCCCCACGGGAGTAGGAACCAAATTTCCTCCCCCATTTCTTGATATGGAGGAGGACCGAGGTGGGGGCGCCTGCTCGCCCCCATCGCAAGTGATGGCAGGTGCATCCTGACGGAGCCAGCTCATCGAGCCGGCCTTCGACACTACGGATGCATATCGAGGAGTCCCTTGAAGCCGCTCTTGGCGTGCGGCCCCAGGATCAGCATCTCGAAAACACCCATCCCCTCGCGAGAGCCGATCCGGGATCGGCAGACCGCCTCGATATGCTGATAGAGCGGAACCGACTCATCGACATCGGCGAGCTTGAAAGATTCGTAGGTGGATTCGTCCGGCCCCACGTAAAGGCCGTGTCCCCACTTCGGATGGGTGTAGCCGATCCCCTGCATGTAGAAATTGTAGATCGGCGTAAGTTCGACATGATGCTCGGCGCCCGAGGGGAGACGAAGGTCGATCTCGACGCGGCGCGCGTGGCGCGTTCCCGGCTTGAAATCGATTCTCCAATCGACGGCGCTTGCAACTTCCAGCGCCGCCTGCGGTTGAGCGGGGGCGATTCCGCCGAACTCGTGCCATCGCGAGCCGTCCGCATTCTCATTCACGTCGAAGTGCGTGCAGACGTCCTCGAAGTTGTTCGGCGACCATAGCCAGAAAAACTGGGGTAGCGTAGTGCTCGGCGCGCCCGCCGGATCCTGCGCGCCAACGGTCCGCACGCCCCACGAGCGGTCGCGCACGCCCCATACCCGCGACGGGGCCGCATCGAAGGTCCTCCCGCCGACCGTCAAGGTTCCCGAGTACGCGCCGTGCTGCGTGAAGCGCGTGATGTCGAAGGTGATCCGCGGGCCGGTGCGGCGCGTGAATCGCGGCTCCTCGATAGGAGCCAGTCGCCGCTGGAAGACGAGGTCGGCCTTCACTTCCGGGTGATCGACGCGCACCCGGAGCGCATCGAGCGGCCGGATCACCTCGATCGAGATCGGCCCCACGCGAGTGTCCATCCGATCGGCGCCGAGCAGGCGCGATGCGCGCACGCAATGCTGCACGCCGTTTACGATCGCGCTGAAGCCGGCGTCCATTATCCCCATGTTCGGATAGATCCCCATCCCGACCGCGAAGTACGGATCGCCGTCGCGCCAGCAGCCATTGAAGAAATAGCGGTCGTAGAAATTGCGGTCGCTCGTGAAGACCTGCTGAACGGGCTCGGGCGTCTGGTGAATCGGGAAATCATCCCCTTTGGTGATCATCGCGGACCTCCGTTGGTTGCCAGGATTTTAGCGAGGTCGTCGGGTGCGACCCGGATGCCGACGTAGAAGGGCCCGAATTTCGCGTACCCCGCGCTCGCCTCATCAAAACGCATCTCGTAGACAAGCTTCTTGAACACCAGCGGATCATCCGCGAACAGATCGACGCCCCATTCCCAGTCGTCGAAACCGATCGAGCCTGAGATAATCTGCGTCACTTCGCCGGCAAAGCGGCGGCCGACGAGTCCGTGGTCGTGCATGAGCCGGCGGCGCTCATCGATGGGCAGCCGGTACCAGTTGTCGGCGCCCTCGCGCTTTTTGTCCATCGGATAGAAGCACAGATAACGGCGCTCGGGAATTTTCGGATAGATGCGCGCATTGAGCTTGCTGCGCTGACTCGCAAGCTCTTCCTCGATCGCCCGCTGCCATTCGGGGGAGCGCGGCCGCACCTGCTTTTCCGCGAGCTGCTTGTGCAGCGCGACGGTCGCCTCGTACAGCCCAATCTCGATCACGGACAGATACGATGTGGTCGGCTCGAGGAAGTCGCTCAGCGCGAGACCGGCGAGCGCGAGCTGCGCCTCGTTGAGTTCATCGAAGCTCCTGCGGAAATGAAGAACGATCAGGTCTCCCTTGTGGCCAAGGCCGGAATAGAGCGCGGTCTCGCCATCCTCGCGGCGCCCGAGCGCGGCAAAGGTGCGCGCGGCCTCCTCGACCGCCTCGAGGCGCCGGGCGCCGTCGAGCGCGCGCCATGCCTGCCGGCGCACGCGAAACATCTGATGGAGGACGCTGAAGCCCTCGAGCGTGAGCGGCGCCGCGGGAAAATCGGCGGGAAACTTCTGCTCTTCCGGAGGACGGTGCGCGTTCATCGCCATGAATCCTAGAGTATTTTGCGACTTATGTCTCGACTCGCGCGGGCCGCGCGGACGCGCGACCGAATCGCGCGTCATCGCCGCATCCTGCTCGAAGGCTGGTGATAAGTCACAGCCTGCTCCCCCTCTCTTATCTCCCCCGGAAAAGACCGGGGGAGAAGATAGAGGAAAGAGGCCATCTTTCACGCAGGATGTTGAGAGCGCAGGACGGTCGAACTGCGAAAGATCTCGCCTTTCTCAACATCCTGCTAAGGATTCGAGGCAAAGTAGTGCATCGCGATCGCTCCGGCTCCCGAGGACATAGCCATCGCGGCGAACCCTGCGATCAGTATCAGCCTGCCGATCACTACTGCGGCCAGCCCCCGCAATGAGGAAAATCGGTGTACCTCGGCGATGCAGCCGACCCCGACAATGAACTCCCACAGTACGGCGGCGAAAAATACGGTCGCCATCACGGTGGGCAATCCCACGGAGGCCGGGTTAAGGAAGGCCGTCCTCACGATGGTGTGATACATCCCGACGCCGTAGGGCGTCGCGGCGACGTTGATGATGCCGGATGCGATAACCGGCACCTGCGCCCATCCCAACGCCGCCCGCACCTCGACGGCTTTTGCCACTCCGCCAAGTAGGCCACCGACCCAACGCAGAAGCCACCCGTTGACGTAGAGAAGGATCAGGGCGGCGAGCGTTTGGAACACTATGATCGGCGGGAGCATCAATCGCGCGACTGGGAAAAGTCGAATGACGCCCAAATCCGTGCTCATGATGGGGCAGCGCAGAGCGGCGAGTGCGTGCGCCAGGCCGTTCAGCGCCGCCGCGATCACCACCAGCGCGATCACCTTCTGGCGGGGATCCTGATCGACGATCCGCCGAATCGTCGCTCGCGGCCGCACCCAGATCATCAGATAGGGACTCGTGCTCGCAGACTGAACCGGCATCTCCATTTCGAACCCTGACTTAGCAGGCTGCTGAGAAAAGCGGAATCATCGCAGTCCGAGTGGCCGCCGCGAGACGAGTCAGCGCCTCGAGCAATCCAATGGGGTTACGGCTCTTGCCATCGGGAACGCGGAATCGAGCGCAAATAGACGAACAGAGAGGCGCCGAACAGCACGACGTCCAGCCCGGCCTCCACCCACATTCTCGACCGCGACGGCGTCCCGCTGCCGAAGCATCCGCAGTCGAGCGTGAGACCTCGAAGCAACGCGGACGCCAGGGCCGCGAAAAACATTACCGTAATGATCGTGGTGGCCAGCGCCGCGATCCGCCTGGTCGGCCGCCCGATCAGCAACAGGCCGCAGACCACCTCGAAGGGCGGCAAACCCAGCGCGAGCAGGTTGATGAATGCGGCGGGCAGGATCGCGAAGGCAAAGATGCTGTCGGCGAATTGCAGCGGCGCGCGAATCTTGTCGATGCCCGCGTAGATGAACACCGCGGCGAGCCCCAGGCTGACCGCGAGCGCGGCCCAATCTCGCGAAAAACTGCGGCGTATCATCATGGCGCGCTCCCGGCCGCAGCCGGCAACCCGGCCGCCGACCATGCATCCCATCCCCCGGTGAAGATCCTGACATTGCCGAAGCCAAGACTCAGCAACGCATTGGCGACCAGCCGGCTGTCATGGCATTCGCCGCCGGAGCAATACACGATGATCTGCTTGTCCGCGAAGGCTTTCAGCCGGGGCGACAAGTCGCGGTAGTCGTGGGCAAACTCATCGCGCGCGAGATTGAGCGCTCCGGGGACGTGACCACGCTGGAAAAACGCGGACGGGCGCGCATCCAGGATGAGCGTGTCCTTGTTGTCGACCGCCGAACGGAATTCCCCGAGTCCCACCGTCGCCGCAGGCGCGACCTTGAACGGCGGCGCATCGATCACCGCCGTGAGTTCCGCATCGAACCTCTGCTCGGGCGTTTGATAGACCATCGGAAGCGGCCGTGACGAGTTCCGGTTCAACATCAGTCCGACCGCGAGCGAGGCGAGTGCGACCAGCGCAAAGCCTACAAGGTCGCGCAGGAGCCGCGATGCGCCTCGCTGCGCGCGGGGCGCACGGGCCAGAGTAATCGCACCGGCGAGCGCGACCAGCATCGTCGGCGCCAGGCCGACGCCGATCAATGTTGCGGCTCGCAACGAATACATAGCCCCTTTTTCATCCACTCCTTCAGCGGGACATCGACGCCGTGACGGTTGCTCTCAGCCGAGCGCGATCGCGCACCTGACGCACTGTATTATCATAGATAATCCGCGCGCACGCGCGAAGAAAGTTCGTCGTCGCCAGGGCCGCGCGCACTCAGGGACTCGCGGTCGAATCCGGACTCGGCGATGCGGGAGATCCCGCCTTCTCACGCAGCAGGGGAAGCACCGCGTCGGCGAGGCTTTTCTCCGTTACCGGCGTTTCATCGGGCGTGAGCCTGGCTCGAACCACTCCATCGCGGTCCACGACAAATGTCACGGGCAGAACGGCGGGCGTGTCGAAGTCGTTGACCTTGGCGTCATCCAGCATCGCCGCCGGATAGCTAAACGACTGCATCATCTTGCCCACATCGGACCGATCGTGCGGGCGGTCGGCGCTCAAGCCGATAAGCTCCAGCCCCTGGCCGTGATAGCGTCGATAGAATGCGTCCAGCGCGGGCATTTCCTCGCGGCAAGGCCGGCACCACGTCGCCCAGAAATTAACGATGACGACCTTGCCGCGCTGCGCGGCGAGATCGAATGGGTGACCATCCAGTTCCGGCACGACAAGCGCCGGCGCCGGTTCTCCCACGTGCGCAGCCGCGCGCGCGATCTCGCTGAGGCCGGCGATCGCGAGAATCGCCGCCGCGAGCGCGGCAAGCCGAACAGCAGGGCGCATGTTCGCGTTCTTCGTCAGAAGCTGTAACTCAAAATTAGCTTGGTTGCGAAGGGCGCGGTCAACTGGTAGCCCCTCACGTTCTGGAAAATCGGGACCTCGATGTCTGCGTAAGCCCGGATTACCCCGAGTTTGATCTCGCCGCCTGGCGCAATAAGCAGCCGCGTGTATCCGCTGTCAGCCGGAGACGCGTTCGCTCCAGTATCGCGCGTGCGGTCCGAGGCCAGAAACGTGACCATCGGAGCGAGTTCGCTTAAAGGCCCGGTCTTGCCGAAATCGTAGTAGGTTCCCACTGCCCCATCGACCTCACGACCGGGCGTGTAGTGCTCCTGTCCCCAAAGGGGCAGATTGTAATTGACCTGCACGTACCAGCTAATTGGGCGATCGCGGAACGTCAACGGAATCGTCCCCAACCGCGCCGGGAATGTCCCGAGATGGTAAGCGCCCATGAGAAGATCGGTGCTTCCGCTGCCGATTTCCGTGTCCCGGTCCAGCGGTGGATAGGTCCAATCGCCGCTCGGCACCTTGACTCCCATCAGGAGACCGGTCGACATGTCCTCCGATAGACCCGTATACATTCCCTGGATCCGGATATCGCCTATGGAGTTGTTCTGGAACCAGTGGATATCCTCATTGTTGCCCACGTAAGCGCCCTTGTAATTACGCACCCAGTAAGGCACCTCGAGCATCACTCCGAAGCTCCGATTGAACATATACTGCAAGCCGGCTTCCATAAAGTTTGTCCGGATGTACTTGTCATTATTCTGGGTAGCAGATGCCGGCTGAGTCGCGTGCCAGTTTATGTACTGATCCAGATACTCATATTGCAGCCACACCTGGCCTCCGGACCCCTGCGGAAACAATGACGAGGTCCCGACCTCAAAGACGCCGCATCCGCATGCGCACGCCCAGCCTATGCCGGGCGACGCTCCGATAAGCAAGAGCGCGGCCGCCAGAATGAGCAGGGCCATCGTTCTGACATTAGATCGCCTGGTGACCGATTCATCAAATAGAGTAACCGACGAAATCCGTCGCATATACATTTCTCCGCCGCGCCGCCTGGCGCGGAGGAAATCTCACTCCGCGCCGCGCCCGCCGTCAAAAGGTCGAATCAGCGTTGTCTGACGAGGGAACCGACTAGATGCGCTTTGGCGGAGGAGTGTCGGGAACTATGCCGCGCTCGATTATTGGCGCGGTGCCGATTCCCGCGGCGCATCCCAGATCGAAGAGAGTGGATTTGAGTACGGCCGCGGCGGGACGAGCAACCGCGCCGTTCGACATGCGGTCGAAGGATTGAATCGGATAGCAGATGTTCACGGTCAATTCCGGGTGGATCGGGCCGCAAACGAGGACGACTCCCGTGGTCAGAGGAATGCTGCCAAGCAGGAGCGCGGCGGCCAGAACGGAACTGAGCGCTTGCAGCTCGATTCTTGAAAAGAGGTGCCTCATGTTGCCGCCACGACAGTTAGAACAACCCTCGCTCGCGCTCGAGGTCCGCCGGGTCGATGTTCGCTGCGCGTCCGTTCATCTTGAACGGCAGCATCACCGGAGCGCACGAACCAAGCCCGGAAGACATTGCCTCGAACTTGTAACGGTTGCCGCAGTACCTGCAAGTGAGATTTCCATTGGAAGCGGCGAAACCGCGCCGGTGAACGTAGCAGCGGCGGCAGGCATCGAACGCCGCTTGAACACGCCCGGTCGAGTCGCGCGCCAGAAGAAAGCGGAGTTGGGCACCCGCCGGATCCCGGTACGCGAAAAAGCGCGCATCACCCGGGCGCAGATTGCTGGTATCGATGTTTATCAACGGGTTCCCTGCGACCAGCTCGAAATGCGGCCCTCTTGCTATCCCCGCTAATGAGATCCCGGCAATCACGAGCACGCCAACCGCAATCAGCACCAGGCGTCGGCGAAATTTACGAGCCGAGGTTCTCACCGGTCCCAATGGCTATATCCGGTTTGAGCCGAAGTCAATTCAAAAAGCGGGCGCCATCGGACGATGGGCCGTCGAGGAGCCTTTGTTGCTGGCGAAAAACAGGTCAATCGTATTTCGAATTTCTCTCGAATAGCGAAAAGAGCGTGTGTCAGCGTTCAGGCTTGAGAGCGTTGCTCGAGCTTCCCCGCCGACGTCTCAGCCTGCCGCCTGCTGGCAGAGGAAGTGAGATACGAAAAGACAGCTTCAGCCGCCTGCTCTCCGCTGTGGACGCAATCCGGAACTCCAACCGCGTGATAGGCGGACCCGGCCAGAGACATGCCCGCCAGCGCAGCGACCCTGCGTTCGATCTCCGCCACGCGGTCGAGGTGCCCGACGACATATTCAGGCATCGAGTCCGGCCATCGCTGCACGTAGCTGAACCTGGGCTCAGCGGTTACGCCGAGCAGGTCTCGAAATTCCTCGCGAACGACGGCGACCATCGCCGCATCATCAAGCTGCATCATCTGGTCGTGAAGCGTGCCGCCGAGGAACGCCCGGGTCATCACGGCGCCTTGTGGCGCTCGGCCGGCGAATTTCAAACTCGAGAACGTGGCTGCGATGATCCGCCGCCGCTCGAGCGCCGGAACGACGAATCCGAGGCTTGGCGGCAGGCGCGAAAAATCACTCTCCGAGAATGCGATATTGACCGTGACTGCGGAGCTGTAGCTGATCCCGTCGAGCCGTTCCCCGAGGAGTGGATCATGCGATCTGAGCAGCCGCGCCGCCGCGAACGACGGGGCCGCGCAAATGACCGCATCGGCATCGAGATGAGCGTCGTCCAGATGGACGCGCCAGCCCGCGCCGTCGGGACCGCGGCTGAGCGCGACCGCCTCGGCCCCCAACCGTATGCGCCCGGCAAGCCGCGTCGCCAACGCATCGACCAGGGTCTGCACGCCGTCCTTGAAACTTACGAATGCCCCGAAGCGATTGCCGGCCGCTCCGGCGGCCTGCTTCGCGCGCATCTTCTGCGCAGCCCACAGCCCCCGGATCACGCTGCCATAGCGCTGTTCCAACTCGGGAAAGCGCGGCATCGTAGCCTTGATGCTCAACCGCGCCGGATCGCTCGAGTGTATCCCTCCGGCCAGCGGCTGCGCGACGCGGTCGAAAGTCTCGCGCCCGAACCGGCGGATCACGAACGAGGCGAGGCTCTCGTCCTCATCGCCCTGCTTGCGGGGAACCAGGAGTTCCGATGCCATCCGCAGTTTTCCGCGCACGCTGAACAGCGGGGTCTTGACGAGAGCGCCGATGCGGGTCGGCGCCAGGAGGGCAAATCCCTCGGGCACCGCGACCAGCCGGCCTTTTCGGACCACGTAGGCGGTGCGGAATCGTTCGTTGGTGCCGATAAGCTCGGAGTCGAGATGAAGCCGGTTCGCGAGCGCCACCGCCCAGGGCTTTTCCGCGAGGAACGAATCGACCCCGGTCTCCGCGATGAACCCGTCCTTGCGAATCGTCTGGAGCGCGCTGCCCACCCGCGCGCTTCGCTCCAGCAGCGTCACATCGAGCGGGAGCTTGCGCGATTCCGCCAGCTCTCCCAGGTGAAATGCCGCGGCGAGACCGCTGATTCCGCCGCCGATTACCACGACGCGAAATTGCGAATTGCTAGCCATCTGTCCGGCCGAATTCCTGCGAGGCCGTTGAGCATCGTGCCGATACTGCCGCCCGGCAGGCGCGGCTTCTCAGCACGCGGAGGATTTCATTTCGGTCGCGGACGGGCAAGCGTCGGCAACCGCATCGAGCGAGGCGCACCGGGCCGTATCCGCAATCTCAAGCGTGAGCGGTTTCGAACGGCGCCGGCCTGGCGGCCGCCTCGATCATCTCGGCAACGTCCCGCTGATACGGGAAAGACCCCGGCTGGTATCCGCACAGCGGGTCCTCTTCCAGTCCGTTGCCGGTGACGCCGAACGCACGCGACCTGGACCCGGCGCATACCGCCTGGAACTCGCACCGTCCGCATCGGCCCAGCAATCTTGCCGGGTCGCGCAGCCGGCGGAACAAAGCGCTCTCGCGATAGATCTCCGGAAGCGGCTTCATCCGGACGTTGTCCACCGCAACCGGGAAGAACCCGCTCGGACACACCGCACCAATGTGCGAGATGAAGACGAAGCCCTTGGCCGCATTCACGTCCATCGGAGTGCGGCGCGCGCCGGGCCTGATCTGCGGCCACGGCTCGAGAGCCGTCCGCAGGGCTCGGTAGGTTGGCCCCAGATGCAGAATCTTTTCGGGCGAATCGCCGCGGCGGTCGAGAATCGTGCGCTCCACGAAAACGCGCTTGAAATGATGACCTTCCGTCGTCTTGGTCGGAACGACGGTCCCGACGTCGTAGAGGAAGTTCATCACGTCTTCGCATTCATCGGGCGAAAGCTGGCCCAGGTTGACTCCGCGTCCGACCGGGACCAGGAAAAACACGCTCCACGTGAGCGCGCCCAGTTCCTTGACCGCATGCGCCATCGCTGGAAGATCCGACAGATTGAGCCTCGTGACGGTCGAGTTGATCTGGACCTTCAGTTCGCACTCGCGAGCTGCCTGCCAAATCTTCATGGTCCGGTCGAACGTGCCGGCCACGCCGCGAAACCCATCGTGCACGCTCGCTTCCGCCCCATCAAGGCTGAGCGACAGAGCCTTGGCGCCCGCCTCCTTGAGCCGCGCGATCGAGTCGGGAGTGAGAAGCGGCGTGACGGACGGCGAGAATGCGACCGGAACGCCCTGGCTGCTGGCGTACGAGATAAGGTCCATGAGGTCGGCGCGCTTCATCGGGTCTCCGCCCGTCAGCACGAATAGCGGGGGAGGCGGCCCGAAGCTGGCGACCTGATCGATCAATTTCAGAGAATCCGCGGTCGTGAGCTGGCGCGGATCGGGCACCGGCATTGCCTCGGCCCGGCAATGCTTGCAGGCGAGATCGCAGGCTCGGGTCACTTCCCAGATGACGAGGAACGGCCGCTCGTTGAGATTGTAGGTCGGATGTCTAACCTTGTTCAGCCGTGGATCCATGAGCTGTACTCCAACATCGAATTCGTCGCCGCTTTCCGGGAAGCGTTCCGCCCGCGAGCAACATATGCCGGCAGAGCTATGACGTAGCGTACCTCATCAGGAGTCGCATGTGATAGCGCTCGCGCCAGGGATTGATCGGCGATTGCCATCATCAGCCAGAGTCGATGGTCACTCTATTAAGATAAGTACGGCTGATACATCTATCAGTCAAGAATTAAATTCGGAAGTATATACTTAACGCAATTGCCCTGTGCGGCCTGGTTTAGGCCGCCGCCAGCGCCGCAGCCGCCGAGCCGTCGTGCATCGCTTCGAGCAGCATCGGGATCGCTGGCGCGGGGCGTAAAAGAGCTTACCGCAACCCCCGCAGAGCCTGACCCGATCTAGATCCCGCGCCTGCTGAAAGACGTTCCTGACCCGTCGATAGAAAGGCGCGGCCATCCCGTCGAATTGAGGAACCAGGCCCCCCCCCGCGAAGGACCATAGGCTCGCTCTGGGGGATCGGCAGCGGCTCGCGCTCGGTCTGGGGCTTCGCGTTCATTTCCGCAATGGCATACATCAGGTGAACCAGCCATGCGCACAGATGATAGCGAGCGTAACGCCCTTCGCGGCTATCCGTCTGAACCGCCAAGCTGTGGAACGCCGGGAAGCGCCCCGCGAGTCTGATCGCTTTCGCCATGAACTGATCTGTTAGTAGCGGATTGCCTTCGTCGGGAGGGTCTGGCCCGAGTTCAAGCGCGATCTGGACCAGCGTGCGAATCGGATGTAACGCGTTCTCGGGATTTTTCTGCCTTTTTGGCATAGAACGCGTTACACATTCGGCTGAGTTGGCTCTGGCCTTGCGGTAACCTGAAGGCAGGCATCGGCGTTTCTAACATGAAGCCGGACCCTGCAAATATCGCGACGACGATATTTTTAACGGTGCCGGAAGCCGCGCAGCATCTTCGCTGCTCGGTTTCAGAGATCTACGCGTTGATCAAGGCGCGGGAACTGGCAGCCGCGAAGATCGGCGGCTTGCTGCGGATCCCGCGTGCAGGGCTGGAACGGATCGCAGAGCGCGCGTGCGTCGAGGCTATGAGAAAGATGGACGGAAGTTAAAACCAGAAACACGAAAGCCGGGCTCGCGACCCGGCTTCGTGTTGGGTGCCCGTTAAGGGCTGGCCCCGCAACCCGAGGCCAGACTATCCCAAACAGGATCACCCCGCAAGCTCGCGCGAAACGGGCGCGCGAAGCCGTGGAGGTGTGTTGTGGCGGGAGAGGATTGGCAGTTTACCCGTTTCGCGTCGTGGCCGTATTGGCCGAGACCCCCATCAGGTTGGGATTCCGGGGGGTGGGAGGGGAGATGCGCGATCCGGCCCGCTCCCTTTGCGCGGCGTGCCGGAACTGGGAGACGGGGTGGCTTTGGGGGCCGCTGGCGCGAGCCGTGCGGGTTCGAGTCCCGCCGCCGCGACGCCTATCTTTTTACTTGACGCAAGTATCAGGATATGCTAGATTGGAATCATGGCAAAAGGACAAGGGAAACCGGCATCCGACAAGTCCGGAATCGTGGCAAGGCTGCCAAAGGCGTGCGCCGATGAACTTGCTGCAGTCGAGTTCTTTGAGGATCAGCGTTGGGCCAATACCGGGCCGTGTTGTCCACACTGCGGCAGTGCGGCTGTCTATAAAATGACCGACCGCAGGACCGGCCAGCGCAACCGGCGCTTCCTCTGGCTCTGCGAGGGTTGTAAGAAACAGTACACGGTCCGCGTAAATAGCGTGCTAGAGGATAGCCGTATCCCGCTGAGATATTGGGCCTATGCCTTCTGGAAGGCGTGCTCCAGCAAGAAGGGCGTCTCCGCCCTACAGATCAAGCGAGAGACTGGCCTCACTTACAAGAGCGCGCTTTTCCTGATGCACCGGATCCGCTTCGCGATGGCCGAAGATTGGGGCGGCCAGATGAAGCTGAGCGGCATCGTCGAGACCGACGAGACCTACGTCGGCGGAAAGCCGCGCAATAAGGGCACGCATCGCGGCCGCGTAAAAGGCTGGCTGGAGCACAAGACGCCGGTCGTTTCGCTGCTAGAGCGCGGCGGCAAAATCCGCTCGTTCGTGACCGCAGATGTGACCGCCGCGAACGTCGGACGGATTTTGAAGGAAAACGTCGTGCGCGAAGCGACTCACCTGATGACCGATACGGCTCCGGTCTATACGCGGAGCAACATCGGTTGGTATTTTCTCAAGCACAGCATGACCGACCACAGCCGCGGCGAGTACGCCAGAAGGGATGGCACACACAGCAACACGGTCGAGTCGGCCTTTGCCCTGCTCAAGCGCGGTATCTACGGGACCTTCCACAACGTCAGTCGCAAACACCTACATCGCTACGTCGCCGAGTTCGATTTCCGTTGGAACGCGCGCAATGTCGATGATGGCGAACGGACCGCTCTCGCGATTCGCAGCGCCGAGGGCAAGCGGTTGCGATATAGGGAACCAGTCGCAAAACGAGCAGCCGGGCCGGTTCAGGGGGTGCCACTTTGAAAGCAGTCAATCACGGCAATTTGCCATTCATAGAAGAATCGAGTTACGAACCGCTGGCGTCGATCTGGCATGGTGAGGATGCTGAGCTAGTGGAGCGCCTGCTGAATTTCTACCCGCGAAAGCGACCGCGCCGAATTTTGGACGCGACCGTTAATGGTCGCCGATTCTGGCGCGGTAGTAAGCGCCAGGTTGTTGGTCTGGACATTGAGCGGAGGCATAGCCCCGACGTTACGGGCGACAATGCGCTGATGCCGTTTCGGTCACACGTGTTCGATGTCGTCGTTTACGATCCGCCGCATATCCCCAATCAAGGAAAGGACAAGTCGAAGGACTTTAACACCCGCTTCGGCCTAGTCGTTCGTGTCCCGAAAGAGCAGGGTTACAACTTTTCTCATACGTTTCCGCCGTTCATGGCGGAGGCTTGGCGCGTACTCAGGCCCGAGGGCGTGCTGCTTTGTAAGATAGCCGACTACATCCATCATCATCGCTATCAATGGGCGCATATCGATCTTATCCAGGCTGCTCGCGCCGCAGGATTCCGACCGTGCGATTGTATCGTAAAAATCAGGAAGGGGCCGATTATCGATCCAAAGTGGAAGGTCGCGCATCACACACGTCGGCAGCACTGCTACTGGCTGGTCTTCCGCAAATCGGCCAAGTGCGAGTAGGCGGTCGGTCTATGAAGTTCGCGGCCGGTCCCATTCGCGCAACATGGCGCAGTACTTGAGATGAAGCTTCCGAATCTGGCACTTGCCATCCGAACCGTCGAAATGGACGCGAAAGACAAGCTCCCCGTCTTGATAGACGTCGGCACCCAAGCTCTGACGCCCCTTGCGACGTCCGACCTGCGCGAGCTTGGCCATCTGGATCAATGCGAGTGTCGCAACGGGGATTTCAAGCAACTGGTAATGCAAAAGTGAATCCTTCCAGATGGCCCTAAGCATCAGGATCAGATCGTAGCGGCTTAAATGTTCCATCACTCGGCCAATCAAGACCTCGGGCGTCCAAGGCTCCCTTTCCGTGGTGCACAGCTTGGTTATGGCGATTTGATTCGGATCGGTTCCCTTTCCGGTCTCGGTCTTGATGGAGAGTTTCGTGCTTTCAACGAGCAGATCGTGCGTCGGCTGGTTCCGTTCGGTCGGTATGACCGAGAAGGGTTTCTTGATGTCACGCAGCGCTCGTTCAACTAGGGCCTCGAAGTAGATGCCCTGCGGCGGAATGTCGGGATAAATGGAATGGTGGACGATCACGAGCCCGTGCAACGCCGAGAGAAACGCGTCATTGAAGACCCCGCTGGCGACCATTCAAGCAAGGTATAGTACAAATGCCGCGAAAAGAAATTAAGCCGCGCAGACCGCCCGGCCCCGAGCCGGAGACCCTAGCCATCAAAGGCAACTGGAAGGACGCCGTGAAAAAGGCTCTCTCCAAGAAGCGCCCGATGGGCGGCTGGCCGAAGCCCGAGAAAAAGCCGCATCCCTAATGAGTCGGCGCGAGCCGTCCGCTATCATCAGAGGTGGGGTGGCTGGGGATGAAGCCGGATACGCTGCAACATCTGCGGGGCCTGTTTAACGAACTAACCGACCGACGGAAGGCGGCGAGCGAGGCGCTGCTCGCGCGGGAGCGCGTCCTGCGTGGGGCGGAGACCAGCCTGCGTGAGGCAGAGCAGGCATACGCGCGGGCGGCCCGCGACAGCGAGGAAGCGCAGGAGAGGCACGCCGATCTGCGCGACTTTCGCGATTCGATCGTCGGTACCAATGGGGTCGGCGTCGTGACGGAGGACCTCAATCGGCTCGCCTCTGAGTGCGTCGAGAAGTCGCGAGCGAAAGACGCCGCTGGCGCGGCCCTCGACGCTCGGCGGGGAGAAGCAGTGAAGGCGCGCGCCGATCACGTTATGGCCCAAGATCAATATCAGTGGCTGTGCAGCGAACGGGACGGCCTAGCGGCCCACATAAAAGCGGCCGAGAACCAGAGCGCCGAAGCTGAAGCTCCCCCGCCCGAGCCCGACACCGATCACTGACGATCTCGCGCCCATCCCATGATATCCCGCCTCGTCCCGGCTAATCCCGCGAAATTGCGTAAGGTACATACTTCCGATTAAATTTCTTAAGTGCAACGGCCGGCGGATCGCCTGCCGGCTGCCGCGGCGGTGCGCTGGCGCTCCTCCGAGATGGGCTCGCCGTCGCCGGGCACCGGCGCGCCCGATGAAACGATCAGTATGGCCGCGCGGCGCGGCCGAGCAGTTCGCGCGCGACGATAAGCTTCATAATCTGCGCGGTGCCGTCGCCAATTTCCAGGCCGATCACGTCGCGCATCCGCTGCTGATGCGGGAGGTCGAGACTGAATCCGGAATGGCCGTGGAGGAGAAGACACTGATGCAGAACGCGTGCGGACAGTTCCGGCGCAAGCCACTTTGCGCCCGCGGCGACCCAGCCGTGCGGTTTCCCGCGATCCCGGAGCCAGAGCGCCTCGTAACAGAGATGACGCGCGGCGCGCAGCTCGACCGCCGCCTCGGCGAGCGGAAACGAGACGCCCTCGAATCGGGCGAGGCTGCCGCCGAACGCCTCGCGCCCGGCAACGTACCGGCAGGCCTCCTCGACGCTCTGCTCGGCGGCCCCGATGCACATCAGGCCGATCAGCGAGCGGCTGAAATCGAATCCCTGCATCACCTGGACAAAGCCCGCGCCCTCGGCGCCGATCCGGGCGGCGATGCTGACCCGCGCGGAGTCGAAGAACAGGGACCCGCGGCCGATCGCGCGCGAGCCCAGATCGCGAAAGCGCGTGCGGGTGATTCCGGGCGCATTGAGATCGACGTAAAAGGCGCTCAAGCCGCGCGCGCCCTGCTCGGTGGTTCCAGTGCGCGCGATCACAAGCGCGGTGGCCGCCGATGACGAGAACGATATCGAGGTTTTTTCTCCGTTGAGAATGTAGCCGTCGCCATCGCGGCGCGCTTCGAGCCTCACGTGCGCCGCGTCGGAGCCGCCGCCCGGTTCCGTCACTGCGAGCGCCGTCAGGATCTCGCCCCGGCAAATCGGCGGCAGGATCGCCGCCTTCTGCGTATCGCCGGCCTCGCGCGCGATAATCGCCCCGACCAGCGCGGCGATCAGGAGAACGTATGCCGCGTTAAAATCGCCGCGCGCGATTTCCTCGTGCGCAATCCCGAGCGAGACGAAATCGAGGCCGCTGCCACCCAGGCTCGGCTCGGCCATCGGCGCGAGCACCCCCAGCTCTCCGAGCTTGCGGACCAGCGCCGCCGGCAGGTCCTCATCGCGGTCGCGCGACGCATAGGCGGGAAGCAACTCGCGCCGCGCGAACTCCGCGAGCGTCGATTGCAACATCTGCTGGTCGGGCGAGAAGCCGAAGTCCATCGCACCACCCGTCAATTCGCGCCGGGTGAATCGGACGGCGCTCCCGCAGGCGGCTGGGCAAGTGCGGGCAGGTCCTTCAATCCCGCGCCGCCGGGCGCAGGCGCAACTTGCTCGATCGATTCCTCGCCGCCGCCCTCGCCGCCCGCCTCGGCCTCAAAATGCTCGCCGATCTGCTTCTTCACCTCGTCGGGCGATACGGCCGGATTTATCCCCTGGTTGGTCTGAAATTTGAGCCGATCCTCCTGGCTCATGTGGAGCCAAATCTGGCTCGCCTCGGCAGAGTGGCCGTGATTGAGCGCATCGAGGAACTGTTGTTGCGGAGTCGGAGTATCGTGATGAAACATCGAGCATCCGCAGAGCGCCACGGCGGCTCCTGCGGCGATCAGCGTGAGTATGTGCGATGCGATCCGGCCTCTCACGATTCGCTCCCGGCGCTACCCGCGCAAGCTCACGAAGCCGTCGCGAATCGCGGGCTTGCCTTCATGATTCAACATCTCGAAAAAGACCGCCGCGCCGCCGCGAACGGTTTCGCGCGCGATGATTCTAAGCCGCAGATCCGATGGCATCGTGACCATCCCGCCGAACCGGCCCGCCACGCGCCCGACGCGTGCTGGGTCGCCGCCCGCTTCCGCGACGACAATCCGCGAAACGGCGAGCGCGAGAGTCGCCGTGCCATGAAGGATAATCGACGGAAGGCCGGCGCGCGCGGCAACCGCCGCATCGGTGTGAATCGGATTGAAGATTCGCGCGCATTCCGTGTATACGTGCGCGAGTCCGGCCGCGACCGGCACCTCGATTTCGGCGCGCGGCCTGCCGATTGAGCCGCTCGGCGCGGGCTGCGCCGGCAAGTCGGCGGCAGGACGGTCCGGTCCCTCGACGCCGACGCCGCGAAATAGAGTGCCGTACCACGATGTGCACACGGGCGCGCCCGAGGCATCTTCGGTGTCGAGCCGCGAGACCATGTAGGCGCCTGCGTTGCGGCGCTCGACCGCAGCGACCGTCATCCGCGTGCGCAGGCGCTCAGGCGGCCGAATCGGACGGTGCACGATCAAATCATGCGTGGCATGGACGCCGCGGATCGCCTCATCAGCTTTGAGCACGGGCCCGTATAGCTTCGCGCGCGCCGCAGTCAGCACGTCCCATTCGAAGCATACCGGGAAGAGCGGATGGGCCAGCACGCCCGCCGGACTGCGAGTGTCCATGTAGCAGGGCAGGTCGTCGCCGAGGGCGGCCGCGTAAGCCATCGTCCAGCGCGAATCGATTTCGCAGGAGACTGGTTCCGATGAGGCGCCGACAATCGATGATCCAAGCGGCATCTCATACTTCTACGCGCCACGATCGCGAGCGTCCACCGGCCCGCGGGACTGGACAGACGCCATCGCAAACCGGCTAAAGTGGGTTCGCGCGCGCGAGCATATCGCGCGCATTTGGGCGGACATTAGAAATCGATGTACCGGGACGCCATCGGAGGATGAAAGCCATGCGCGCAGCCGTGATGCGAAATCATAAGCTGGTAGTTGCCGATATTGCGCAGCCCAAACCCGAAGCAGGCGAGGTGCTCGTCAAGACGCTCGCGTGCGGCATTTGCGGCTCCGATCTGCACGCGCTCAAGCACGGAGAGAGAATGGTCGCGGCCTCGCGCCAGTCCGGCGCGCCGTTCGTGATGGATTTGAAGCGCGACGTGGTGATGGGCCATGAGTTCTGCGCCGAAATTGTCGATTTCGGTCCCGCCACCGAGCGCCGCTTCAAGCCCGGCCAGCGCGTGTGCTCGATTCCGGCCGTGGTTCGCCCCACCGGCGTCGAGGGGATCGGATACTCGAACGATTGTCCCGGCGGTTACGGCGAATATATGCGGCTCACGGAAGCGCTCCTGCTCCCGGTCCCCGACGGAGTCCCCACCGAGCATGCCGCGCTCACGGAGCCGATGGCGGTTGGCTGTCACGCGGTCGAGAAAGCGCGCCTGACCAAGGATGACGTTGCGCTGGTGATTGGATGCGGTCCGGTGGGGCTGGCAGTGATCGCGGCGCTCAAGCTCAAGCGGGCGCATCCGATCGTTGCCGCGGACTTCTCGCCGCGCCGGCGCGAACTTGCGCAGAAGCTCGGCGCCGACGTGGTCGTCGATCCGAAGCAGCAATCGCCGTTCAAGACCTGGGCGCAGATGGCGTCGGTCGGGCCGGGAACGCCCGGACTGCCGCCGGGGCTTGGCGGCCCCGCGCTCAAGCCCGCGGTGATTTTCGAGTGCGTGGGCGTGCCCGGCATGATCGAATCGGTGATGAACTCAGCGCCGCGCGACGCGCGGGTGGTCGTGGCCGGCGTGTGCATGGAGCGCGATTCCATCGAACCGTTCTTCGGGATCGCCAAGGAACTGAATATCCAATTCGTGCTCGGTTATTCGCCCGATGAGTTCGCGGCGACGCTCCGAAACATCGCCGAGGGGCGAATCGACGTGGCGCCGCTGATCACGGGAAGGGTCGGCGTCGATGGCGTCGCCAAGGCCTTCGAGGATCTGGCATCGCCGGATACGCACGCGAAAATCCTGGTCGAACCCTGGCACAGCTAGCCGGGGACGGCCGGGGGATGCGCGATGCGCCCGGCCGATCTTCAACCGCCGCGGCCCAATCTCACTTGATTGCGACCGCGTTGGGCGGCGATGCGATCCCGCCCTCGAGATTCATCGGCGCCGACACGAGCATGAACTCGTAACGCTTGTCGGCCGCGCAATCCGCCGCGAGATCATCGAGCACGAATTGCTCGCCGATCGGCAATCCGAGCATCGAGAGCGTCCGGTAGTGGATCGCGCTTTCATCGCGGAAATTCCACGGCCAGGGCTCGACCGCGGGACAATCGGTGCCGACCGCCGCGACGCGATTGTCCCAGAACCACGCGACCATCGCGCTGGTGTCCTCGATGCCGCATGACTTGAGGCCGTCGGTCGGGTCGGCCATCTTCGTCTTTTCCTCCTGCGGCGCCCGCACGTACGCCTGCATCCATCCGGTGCGTATGAGGAGGATCGAGCCGGGCTTGAGTTCACTGCCCTGCGCCTTCAGCGCGTCCTTCAAATCCTGGAGCGAGTATTTTTCGGACTTGAGCGGATTCAGCGGACGGCCCTGGTCGTTCACGTATTTCCAGACATCGATCAGAAGCCCGCGCCCGACAAATCGGTCCGCCCAACGGTGGATGCTGAGCTTGCCGCCGGGACCGTCCTTTATATCGGCGGCCTTGATGCCGTTGTAGAAGGCGTGATGGCGGACGTGGCCGACATGGGCCAGGCCGTCCCACTGGCTGCCCTCCTGGGTGTTGTAGCTGTCGAGAAAGTCGTCGTGGCCGAGCAGTCCGATGCGCTCGAAGCTCACGATGGTGTGCTTGGCGGGGTTGCGGCTGAAGAGCGGCGGCTTCGCGTAATTGATTTTCGTATCGAGCCGGAAGACCTTTCCCTTTTGCACCAGCCGCGCCGCCTCGACGACGCCCTCGGGACTGAGAAAGTTGAGGCACCCGAGTTCATCGTCATCGCCGAAGACGCCCCACGATGATTCCGGCGGCGCATCCTTTTTTACGGGCAATTCGGAGAAGCGGGGGATTTTCTTGAAATCGATCTTGGCCATGGCGTCACCTCTCGCGGGGGATATCGACCGTCTGTCTCGAATCCAGTCTCAATGTCAAGTGCGCCGCTCCCGGGAGCGCGCTCTTGTACGGCCTTGAGGTAAGCGCTTTGCTATAGATTCACGTCCTGTCGCCGGCGCCCGATGGTTCCGGGGGGGGAAGAAGCAGCCGCGGTGTTAAGACTTTCATCGATCCTGAGAATGGTTCCTGCGTTTGCGGCGGTGATGATTCTGGCCGGGGTCGTGTTCACCGCCTCCTGCGGCAACGGGTTGTACCCCGAGGTCACATCGTCGAGGACCCCGACGGCGACGCCAACCCAGGCGGCGGGCGGCGCCTTCCTGTACGTCACCAATTACGCCGACGGCACGATTTCCGAATTCTCGCGCAACCTGACGACCGGCGCTTTGACCTTGATCGGAACGGTGAGCGCGGGTTCGAAGAACGGACCCAAGGGAATCGCGATCGACCCGTCGAACCGTTACCTCTACGCGACCAACTTCAAGGACGGCACCGTACTTGAATTCAACATCAACGGGACCACCGGCGCACTGACCGCGATCGGAGCGGGATCGGTGAGCGACGGCGCGAACAGCGGGCCGGAGCAGATCGCGATTAGCCCCAGCGGCAATTTTCTCTGGGTCACCGACTTCAAGGCATCGACGATCACGATTTGGACGATAACCTCGGGCGCTCTCGG
>DASPOF010000061.1:0-24314 GCA_035626155.1 Binataceae bacterium (SeqCode) | reverse complement strand
AGAGGCGAATTGGCGCCACATACCGGACTTTTCTTCATCACTCCGGGGCCTGTCGCATGCGACAGCGATCTTACCGCGTTAAAAGAAACAGTGCGCGCCGTCCGTCAGGCCGATCCGGGACAGGGCGCAATCTAACAGGGTGTTGAGAAAATGAACCTTGGCGACTTAAAACCAGCCGTCGCTTCAACACCCTGCGTGAAAGCTGGCTTCTTTCCTCAATCTTCTCCCCCGCGCTTTCGCGGGGGAGATAAGAGAGGGGGAGCAGGCTGTGATTTATCAGCAGCCTGCTAACCCGTCCCGGACCCCCGCGTTTACACCCCGCGGATCGACGGGTAAACTTAAATGCACGCGGGCGAACCGGAGGGCTCGGCCGCGTCTTATTATCCGCCCCCGAAGATGCGACGCGACGATATCCGCAACCTCGCCATCGTGGCGCACGTCGATCACGGCAAGACGACCCTGGTCGATGCGATGCTGCGCCAGTCGGGCGTGTTCCGCGCCAACGAACAGGTGCAGGAGCGCGTGATGGATTCGTTTGCGCTCGAGCGCGAACGCGGAATCACGATCGTCGCCAAGAACACGTCGATAACCTGGGGCGACACCCGCATCAATATCGTCGATACGCCCGGGCATTCCGATTTCGGCGGCGAGGTCGAGCGGACGATCTCGATGGTCGATGGCGTCCTGCTGCTGGTCGATGCGTGTGAGGGTCCGCTGCCGCAGACCCGCTTCGTGCTCAAGAAGGCGCTCGAGGGCGGTCTGGCCACCATCGTTTGCATCAACAAGATCGATCGCCCGGATGCGCGCGCGGCCGAGGTGCTCGATGAGGTCTACGACCTGTTCATCGACCTCGATGCCAGCGCGGACCAACTCGACTTTCCGGTGCTCTATACGAATGCGCGCGCCGGCACCGCGACCCTCAAGCTCAATGAGCCGGGCGAAGACCTCCGGCCGCTCTTCGAGGCGATCATCGCCGAACTTCCGGGGCCCAAGGTCGTCACCGGAGCGGGCCTCCAGTTCCAGGCGAACAATCTCTATTACGACGATTACGTGGGGCGCCTGGCGATTGGGCGCATCGTGGGCGGCTCGATCGCGGCGGGCGGGAACTACACGCTCTGCCGCCTGGATGGCTCGCGCGTCCAGTGCAAGATCGCGCATCTTTACGGATGGCACGGCCTCAAGCGCATCGAGCGCTCCTCTGCCGACGCGGGCGATATCGCGATCGTCGCCGGCCTCGAGGACATCGAAATCGGCGAGACGATCGCCGATCTCGAGAATCCCAAGCCGCTCCCGCCGATCAGCATCGACCCGCCGACGGTTGCCATGACCTTCAGCGTGAACAACTCGCCATGGGCGGGCCGCGAGGGCGAATACGTGACCTCGCGCAAGCTCGGCGAGCGCCTTGAGCTGGAAGGGCGGCGCAACGTGAGCATCCGAATCGAGGAAATCAGCCCGGACGCCTGGCGCGTGATGGGACGCGGCGAGCTGCAACTGGCGGTGATCGTCGAGACGATGCGCCGTGAGGGCTACGAGTTGCAGGTCTCCAAGCCGACCGTCCTGACGCGCCAGTCCGATGGCGCGGTGCTCGAGCCGATGGAACTGCTCGTGATCGATATTCCGGAGGAATACATCGGGGTCGTCACCCAGACGCTCTCTCCGCGCAAGGGCAGGATGCGCACGATGGTGACGCATGCGGGCGGACGGGTGCGCCTGGAGTACGAGGTGCCCGCGCGGGGACTCATCGGGTTTCGCGGCAAGTTCCTCGAGATCACCCGCGGGACCGGCCTGATGCATTCGCTGTTCAACGGGTATGGACCGTGGGCGGGGCCAATCCTCTCGCGCGCCAACGGCGCGATGATCTCCGACCGCGAGGGAGTCGCGACTCCGTACGCGCTGTTCCATCTCCAGGAGCGCGGGCGCTTCTTCATCGGCGCGGGCGAGCCGGTGTACGAGGGCATGATCGTCGGCGAGTACTCGCGCGAGACAAACCTCCCGGTGAACGTGTGCCGCCCCAAGAAACTCACGAACATCCGCGCCGCGGGCCATGACGAGGCCGTCCGGCTGACGCCGGTGAAACCGATGACGCTCGACGCGGCGCTTGAATGGATCGATGAGGAAGAACTGGTCGAGGTGACGCCGAAGTCGATTCGGATGCGAAACCGGGTGCTCAAGACCGCGGAGCGGAACAAGCATCGCGCGGGCTGGGTCGATTCCACGCAGCCCGAAATTTCCGACGGGGAGTAACCCCGGCTCCGCCCTGCGCGCCTCCGCCGCGTTCCACCGCAACTATCGGCATCCCTGGAAAGTCTTGATGGGGCCCGCACGCGCAACTCCCCCAATCCGGAGAACATGAAAATCCTCCGCCTCGCCGCGATCGCCGTCCTGGCGCTGGGCGTCCTGCTCGGCGCCGCGGCCGCGATATTCCGCGCCAACCAGGACAGAGTGACGGGATACGTGCTCGATGCGGTGCGCGCGAGGACACAACTCGAAATCAGCGCCCGCGCAATCCGCCTTCGCGTCGGCAGTCACCTGATCGTCGAGCTGGAACAGCCGCGCATCGCGCGCAATGGCCGCGAACTGGCGCGGCTTCGCCGGCTGCGTGCGGTCGTCAGCATCCATTCGATTCTGTTCGACGGCGGGATGCCGCTGCGAGCGCTGTTTCTCGAACAGCCCGACCTGACTCTGCCGGAAACGCCCGCCGCATTGATGCCATCGCAGCCGCCCGGTCCGGAGGCGGTCGCGGCAGTGCTCGACAAGCTGGCGGACTTGCGGCGCGTCGCATGGCGGATGGAGGCAACTGATGCCACGATCCGCGACGGGCAGGGAAGGCTGCTCATCCAACACGCAAACCTGCGTGCCTATCGCAGGCATTTCGATCCCCGCCTTTGGCTCATCAAGGTCGATGGGACAATCGCGACGGCTCCGATGAGCGGGATGGAGATCGACGTCGGCCTGCGTGCCGGCGCGAGCCGGCATTTCGCCCATCACGACGTATGCCGGGGCCGCATTCGGCTGAGCGGGATGCCGGTCGGTCTGGTACAGGGCCCGGGATGGCGGGCGAGCGGCGCCGGGGACGGAGGTCTCACATTCGCAATCAAAGATGACGGCTCGGCAAGGGGTTGGGGCGATTTCGAAGTCGGCCAGCTCGGGCTGAGCGGCAGCGCGCTTTCGGCGCCGCAAACGATCGGCGACTATCACTTCCGCGCGCAGTTCGCCGCGTCGGCGGATTCCGTCACGCTCGGACAGGCGGCGCTCATCCGCGGCAACACCACGGTTGCATCCGGCGACATCGAACTCACGCATCCACTCGGCGCAAATCCCGGCGTCAGCCTGCATCTGACGGGAATCACGATCGATGCTGGCGCGGTCAAGCCGCGCTTGAGAGCGGTTCGCGGATTGCCCGCCTACGTTATCTCTCTGCTCGACCGCACCACTGCGGGCGCGCTCGTGATCGCCAAGGCGAACGTCACCTCGACCATCGATGAACTCAAGCGCGCTCCGCTCAACTTGCTGCGGGAACGCGCTGAGGTTGTCGCGACGGTTCGCGGCGCCGGGTTCACCCTTCCGGCAGACCTCAAGATTCCGGCCGTCGCGGAGATGAACGTGCAGCTTCGATACGCCGATGGCGTGCTGACGGCGGCCCAGGGGACGGCGCAGGTGGGCGGCTCGCCGATCTCGGATGTCACGGCCCGTCTCGACTTCACCCGCGGCTTCGCTCGCGTTCCGTACGCGGTCTCATTCGCCGCCGACGCGGACTTCGGGGAGCTTTTTCCGGCCGCGATGCACGTCATGGATCGACTCGACGTGAAGGATCGCGATCGGATCGAAAGCGTTAAAGGACGGCTGTCGATCGCGGCGCGCGCCTCCGGCGCCGTCCTCGCCGACCGCTACCAAAGCCCCGACGACTTCAACGTGCGGATCGACGCGAACCGCTTCCAGGTGAAAGTAAAACGCACGCCGGGCCCGGTTCAGCTCAGCCGCGGCACGATCACGTTCGGGCCCAGGCTCGTGAAGATCGATCGCGTCGCGGTTACCGCGACCGGTGGAGACGCGATAATCGACGGCGACCTGGCGATCGACAGCGACGGGTTGAAGGTACGCGAGCTAACCGTCGAATTGCACCAGATGCCGGGCGGCCTGTGGGTCCCGCTCGTGGTGGACCCTAACGTTCTGAGCATCGATGGCCCGGTCGGCGGCAAGGTCGTGATCCGCAGCGACCCGCAACGTCCGGGCGAGTACCTGCCGGACGGGAAACTCGTGATGGCCCGGGGAAATATCCAGTTTGGCTTCCTGCGCTCTCCGATGGTCTACGATGGCGCGACCGTCACGTTCGACCGGCACTCCGCCGCGCTCGCGATGCCATCGACGAAACTCGAGGGTCAGCCACTCGATTTCAAGCTGTCGATCGCGGACCTGCGCCGTCCCGTCTTCCGAATCGACACGGTTGCGCAGCAGCTCGATCTGGAAGTGATGAAATTCATCCGCACTCCCTGGTCTCCCGCCACTCCGCCGGTAGCTTTTCCGGTGCCGGTCAGGGGCCACATCGAGGTCAGGCGCGGCAATCTCGACCGGCTGGAGTTGAGGGAAGCGAAGTGCGACTTCACCTACGATCGGGGAGACTGGCACGTCTCTAATATGACAGCGAGGTCGCTCAGCGGAGATATGGCTCTCGATCTCACCGGGCGGCGCAAGGACGACTGGGTTCACATCAAGGGAACGCTCGGCGGCGCGCAGATCGGACGGGTATTCGAACTTTCAGACCCGAGCAGGCAGCCGCCGATCGTCGGGCGCCTTACGGTCATCGCCGACGTCTGGGCGGACACGAACACCGACTTTTTCACCACGCTTGGCGGCAGCGCTGCGCTGTCCCTGCACGACGGCACGCTCAAGCGGATGACGCTGTTGTCGCGCATGCTCAACCTGATCGATCTCAAGACCTGGCTGACCGCGAAGCTGCCCGACCCCACCGTGTCGGGCCTGCCCTTCAAGACGGTGGTAGCCGACTTCAAAGGCGACACCGGAGTGTTTTACACCGACAATTTCAGGCTCGATGGGCCGGTGATGGACATCACGGCGACGGGCAGCGTGCAGGTCGGCGGCGACAACCTCGATCTGCAGGTCGCGATGTTTCCGTTTCAGACCGTCAATTGGGTCCTGAACAAGATCCCGTTCATCGGACAGAATGTCGCGGGCGGCACCGACAGCATCCTCGCCGGCTACTTCCAGGTGAGCGGGCCGGTGAGCGACCCGCACATCACGCCCAAGCCGATCACGTCGGTCGCGGAGCTCATCAAGAAGACGATCGGTTTGCCGATCAACATCCTGCGCCCCGACACGATCAAGTGATTCCCGCGCGCCGATGATAGCGGGGCGTCCCGCCGCGCCACCTTCAACTCCTCTGCGTCTTTTCTAACTCCTCTCCCGGAACGGGAGAGGTTAGGGTGAGGGTCCGCAGCGTCGCGCGCTCGCTCTGAGAGCGCGCGACATATGATTCTGAAAAGACGGAATGAGGATCCGGGATTCCTCGCGCGCCAGGCAACTCAGACGCGCGGGAATGACAGACTCAAAGCGCGCCGGTGCATCCCAGGGCACGCGTGGAACGGCCGGAAAAAAAGGCAGCGTTCATCCTTCGGCGGGCCGCCGGCGTCGAGCCATTCAGCGTCCGGCTGGGGCGGCTTGGACGGAGCTATTTCGGCCGCTAGAGTAGCTCTTTGCGCGATGCGCGATTGGCGCTCGATGATCGGCCTCACCCTTTATACGCGCCGCGAATGCGGGCTGTGCCGCGAAATGGAAGAGGTGCTCGCCGCGGAGTTGCCTCGCTTCGATGCGAGCCTCGAGCGAATCGAGATCGACGGAAATCCCGAACTCGAAGCGCGATTTGGGCTGGAGGTTCCGGTCCTGTTCATCAATGATCGCAAGGCGTTCAAGTATCGATGCGCGCCGCGCGAATTGCGACGGCGCCTGCTGCGCGAGGTGCGCCGCTGATGGCTGCGCGCAACGCCGCGCCCGCGACGATTGTGTTCATCACCGTCGCGAGCGAGCAGCAGGCCGAAGCGATCGCCCGTGCGTTGGTCGGCGAGCGCCTCGCTGCGTGCGTCAATGTCGTCGGGCCGATTCGGTCGATCTATCGCTGGCAGGACGCAGTCGAGGACGAGCGGGAGTTTCTGCTCCTGGCGAAAACCCGCGCGAACCTTTTTGCGCGGCTGGAGCGCCGCGTGCGCGAGCTGCATCCCTACGAGGTCCCCGAAATCATCGCCGTCCGGCTGGATGCGGGCTCGGCTCCGTATCTTGCCTGGCTGCTTGAATCGACGGCGTCTGAAGCTGCGCCGCGGCCCGCGAGCACGAGGCGGCCCAAGCGTGCTACCGTTCATCGCGGTCCGGCACGCAAGCGGTAGCGCGAGACCACGCATCATACTCGGAGCGATGTGATGTTTCGGAAATCGATCAGGCGCATGGCGCCGTATACGCCCGGCGAACAGCCGCGCCCCGGCCAGCGCCTCATCAAGCTCAACACCAACGAGAATCCCTATCCGCCATCGGCTCGGGTGCGCCGCGCAGTGGTGCGTGCGGCCAGCCCGGCATTGAGGCTTTATCCGCCGCCGCGCGCCGACGAGTTCATCGCCGCGGCCGCCCGCCGTTACTCGATGCCGCGCGACATGATGCTTGCGGGCAACGGGTCCGATGAGTTGCTCGCGATGATCTTCCGCGCGACGCTGGGGCGCGGCGACACCGTTGCCTACCCGGTGCCGACCTACTCGCTGTACGACACTCTGGCGGCGATCCAGGAAGCGCGGGTGCTTAAATTCCCGGTCGGCCGCGATTTCGCCGTTCCGCTCGATGCGCTGGCGCGGGCGCGCGCCCGCCTGACGATCGTCTGCAATCCGAATTCGCCCTCGGGCACTTTGACCCCGGCCGCCAAACTGGACGAGCTTGCGCGACGGCTGCGCGGCCGCCTGCTCGTAATCGACGAGGCGTACGCGGACTTCGCCGATGAGAACGCGCTTTCGCTGGTGCGCCGCCACGCGAACGTCGCCGTCGTGCGCTCGCTTTCGAAATCGTTCTCGCTTGCGGGAATGCGGCTCGGACTCTGCTTCGCGCATCCGCCGGTAATCGCGGAGCTGCTGAAGGTCAAGGACTCGTACAACCTGAGCCGAATCGCGCTGGCCGCGGGGGCGGCGGCGCTCGATGATGCCGAATGGATGCGCCGCAACGTGGAGCGCGTCAGGCGCACGCGGGAGGCCACCGAGGCTCGCCTGCGCAAGATGGGTTTCGAGGTTCCGCCATCGCAGGCGAACTTCGTGCTGGCGCGGATCGCGGGACGCGACATGGGTCCGATTGCGCGAGGCCTCAGGCGCGCCGGCATCCTGGTCCGATATTTCCCAACCCCGCTGCTGCGCGATGCGCTCAGAATCTCGATTGGAACGCCGTCCGAGATGGCGGCGCTGTTTCGGACGCTTAAGCCGCTCGTGTCGGCGCAGGATAAACCGCGTAAGGCGCGACGATGAGCCCGCTTAAGCGCCTGTTCGCGGCCTTCCGTTCGCGCAAGCAGGCCGAGGGTGCGGGCGAGGCGCAGGAGACCGCCCCGGTCGCGTGGGTCGTCGCGGGCCTCGGCAATCCCGGAGAGAAATACCGGCGCTCGCGCCACAACGCCGGTTTCGCCGTGGTCGAACGGCTTGCCGCCTCGGCGGGCGCCCGGTTCTCGCGCCGGCGCTTCAACGGCATCACGGCCCGGATCGAACTGGCGGGCGCGCCCGCGATCCTGGTCAAACCCGAGACCTACTATAACGCAAGCGGAGAGTGCATCGCAGCGCTGCTCGGCTACTTCAAGGTGCCGGCCGGGCGCCTGATCGTCGTGCACGACGATCTCGATCTCGAGGCGGGGCGGCTCAGGATCAAGCAGGGCGGCAGCGATGCGGGCAATCGCGGCGTGCGGTCGGTTTCGGAGATGCTTGGAACCCCCGACTTCATCCGCGTGCGCATCGGGATCGGCCGTCCGGCGCCAGGCGGAGACGCCAAGGAATACGTGCTCGAGCCGATGACGAAGGAGATTGAGCTTTCATGGTTCGTCCCGGCAATCGAGCGCGCGGCGGAGGCGGTGAAAGCGATCGCGGAGGAGGGCCTGGAGCGCGCGATGGGCCGCTTCAACCAGCGCGTGTGAGGGCGCGAAGCCGGCGGGGCCTCAAAAATGGTAGAAAAAATCGCCAGTCAGATCAATAACAACCTGCCAATTTTCTAATCATCTTGTTGACAAACCCGCCGCGACCGCGTTAGAAACGCAATTCCGGGGGTTGCCGCCGCAGCGCGAAAGCGCGCGGCCGGGGCCGGGCATCAGCGGCGGGTCGGTCCCAGGTCGATTCGAGAGCACAAGCACGGGCTCCTGTTATCGGCACCGCTTCCGCCGTGTATGCCCTACGCCCGATGAACAAAGGGGTAGGCGCATGGAAGAGGAGAGTATCCCGCGATTCCAGTCCGTCGCGGCCGCTTTGCGCTTCCACTTCCGCGCGCGAGAATTGCTCGCGGATCTCGATCGCCGGATGCTCCGCAGCCACGGCCTGCGCAATGCCGGCTGCTCAGCCACGAGCGGTGCGATCGCCGACTTTCTGCGCGTGGGCTCATGCATGCGGGGTCTCGATGAGTTCCAGCTATGGCTGATGGCTGAGCTCTACGGGCCGACCTGCTTCGCCGCACGCCAACGATCCCTCTCGCGCGCGTGCGCGGAAGCTCGCCGGCGGTATCCGGGGCGATGCTTCACCCTCCGGTCGATAGCGCGGGTGAAGCAAAGCAGCCTAAGCCTGGTGCGCCGCCGTCTGGAGGCGCTTGGACTCATCGCTCCGCCTCCTCGCGGTGCCCGCGCCGGAAGGCTGATTCAGAACACCCTTCACGCGAGACTTGAGACCGCCCGCCGCCGCCATTGATGGCGCGCTGCGCTGGCGGCGCCAGGCCCGCGGAGCGCCAAGGCCCCGCGCATTTTCCAAGGCCGTCCGGTTCCTGTACGCTTTAAGGTCCGCAAGGGCGCATGGTGAGCGGATTGGCAGGCAAATCTTCGAGCGACGGCGGAGTGCAGGAGCGGGCGGCGCGGCTGGCGCGCGGCACCGCCGAGGTCATCTCGCTGCCCGAGCTCGAGGCCAAGCTCGCGCTCGAGCGCCCGCTCAGGATCAAGCTCGGCGCGGACCCGACCACTCCCGATCTTCACCTGGGCCACTCGCTGGTGCTGAAGAAGCTTCGCGAATTCCAGCGCGATGGGCACGTGGTCGTCTTCCTGATCGGCGACTTTACCGCGATGATCGGCGACCCGTCGGGGCGCTCGGAGACGCGCAAGCCGATCACGCGCGAGCAGGTCGCGAAAAATTCCGAGACCTATCGCGGGCAGGCCTTCCAGATTCTCGACCCCGATCGCACCGAGGTGCGCTTCAACAGCGAATGGATGGACGCGATGAGCGTCCGGCGGCTGATGGAAATCGGCTCGCGGATGAGTGTGGCGCGGATGCTCGAGCGCGACGACTTCGAGAAGCGGCTTAAGAGCGGAGAGCCGCTCTTCCTGCACGAACTGCTCTACCAGCTCATCCAGGGTTACGACTCGGTTGCGCTCGAGGCCGACCTGGAAATCGGGGGCACGGACCAGAAATTCAACCTGCTCGTGGGCCGCGAGTTGCAGCGCGCCGTGGGGCAGGTGCCGCAGGTGGTCATAACGATGCCGCTGCTCGAGGGCCTCGGCGGCGGCAGGAAGATGTCGAAGTCGTACGGAAATGCGGTCGGCATCATGGATGAGCCCGCCGACATGTTCGGTAAAATTATGTCGGTGCCCGATTCGGTGATGCTCCACTACTACGAGTTGCTCACCGAGGTTCCCGCCGCCGAGATCGATAAAATCCGCTCCGGCGCGGTCCATCCCATGGAGGCGAAGAAACGGCTCGCGAGCCTGATCGTGACGGAGTATCGCGGTGCGGATGCGGCAGACGAGGCGCGCAAATACTTCGAGGCCAAGTTTCAGCGCCGCGAGGTGCCCGCCGACGTCCCGGTCTTCCGCGTCGGCCAGCCGTTATGGATTTGCGAGCTGATGAAGCAGTTGCGGTTTGCCCCATCGACCAACGAGGCGCGCCGGCTCATCTCGCAGGGAGCCGTGCGGGTGGACGGCCAAACCATCACCAACGTGAACTTCCGATTCGTGCCGGGCGAGCACAAAGTGCTGGAAGTCGGAAAGCGCCGCGTCGCGCGAGTGGAGCGGTGAGGCGGGCCGCCGCGAGCTATTCCTTGCTGCGCTGCTGCTCGGCCGCGACCGCCTCGCGCAGCTTCTGCATCGTCTTGGCGAGAGCCCTGGTGTAGCGCTGCTTGGTCCAGGTCTCCTTGGTTCGCATCTTGAGCCACCCAAGCTTGACCGCGTCGGGCTTGTTGCCCATCTCGCCGGTCGAGACCTCGATTACTGCGCGCTCCTCGGGCGTGAGCTTCGCGAGAACCTCGCGCTTGAGGCTCTGAAGAAATCCCGCCTTGAGGTCGATATCGATCTTCATCGGATGCGGCGGCGCCGAACTGCAACGATCACGGTTTCCTCAACATCCCGCTAGTGCTCGCGCGCCCGGCGAGCACGCGGGCCGGCGCGTTTATTCCTCTTCCTCGACGGCCTGGCGGATCGAGTTCAGGATAAACAGGTAGTGCCGGGGCGACGATACCCTGCCGAGCAGGTTGACCTGGTTGAGAACCTTTAGTTCGCGCGAGGTGACCTTGTTACGTGCGAGCAGGCCGCGATTCTTCGCGAACGCACGCCATGCCTGATCCGCGTGGTCCGCGCGCGCGGGCCTGGGCTGCGCCGCGACCAGCGTCTTCGCCTCCGGATGGGCCAGCAGAAACAACTCTTGTTTATCCAGGCCGAGGGTGTCGGCGATTCTTGCCACCAACGAGAGCGACGGGCGCCGCCGCCCGTTCTCGAGATAGGCGACGTGGCTCGCCTTGACACCCAGTTTCCGGGCCAACTCCCGCTGCGTCAAGGAGAGAGCCGCGCGCTGCTGTTTGATCACTTGTCCGAGAGTTTTCTTTTTCATAAATCGTATTCGGCCAACAACCCCCATCTGAGTTTAGCGTAGTGTATCATCCCGGCCAGATAGTTCAGCTTCTGGCCGGCGGGAAACTTTGCTGTGAGGTCCAGCCCGAAGCGGTTTTCTGCATGGCCGCGCACGCCGGACAGCATCGAGGGCTCGAGCCTGCCGGTGCGCGCCACGACTCCCCAATTCCAGGGTGTCGAGAAGAGCTTGCGCGCGACCGGTTCCGGATATCCCGCAAGGCTTACGATGATGTCGGCCGCCAGTTCGACCCGGTCGTCGAGATGCGCGGCGTATCCGGCGTCAAAAAAGAGGTGCACCGGCTGCGGGGCCTCTTTAAACATCTCGGCTGTCATGTGATGTCCCAGCTCATGGCACAGCGCGCTCGACATGGCGCCCGCGTCGTGCGCGGAGTTCACGTAAATCAGCGGATGCTTCAGATGCAGCTTTCCCTTCTCCGCGTAAAATCCAAGAAGGGCAAGTCCCTCGGGTCCATCCCAGGGGGAGGACTTGAAATGAACTCCGCGCGGAACGATTCCCGACGCCACCCGATCGAATTCGCTCTTCGGTGCAACGCCAAGCTGCGCCTGGTTGAGTGTCGGCCATATCCGCCTGGCGGCGGCAATAATCTCGCGAATCGCCCGATACCCGAACAGGCGGCGTAGCGCGCGCACATAGTCGCGCCGCGCCAGCCGTTCGATGTCTTTGGCGGGATTCCTCCACGCCATGATCTCCTCATGCCCCCGTTTTGGGGCGGTCGCCAGAATCTCGACGACGAGCGCTCCTATGTCGCGGGGGTCTTGCGCCGCTTTACCCACGCTCAGTCCTCTCTCGATCGCTCGACCACCAGTCTAGATTCGCTCGCCCATGGCTTGCAAGGGAGCCATTCCCGCCCCATTTCGCGTCGGGGTTGCGCTGACATGCTGACTATGTTAGCTCGACATTTAGTTAGCGAACCGCGTGCGTTCGATAAGCTGATGGTGCGATCTGACCGCGGGTAGCCAGGGGGAGTGCTCAGAGCAACATCGTAGGGTGCCGGTTGTGGTGCCTGTCCAAACGGGGTGAATCGGCGGTCGGTTTCGTGGGGCGAAGGTAAAGAGGGGCCTTCGCCCTGTTTTTTTTCTCGCATCGACATTCGCAGTTCCAATCAGCCGCGGTTCTCGCGCGATGCGGGGGGCTCGCCGGCGCGTCGGCCATATTCCGCCCAACAACCGAAGGAACAACCGGGGACGATTCGATCCCCGCAATAGAGGAGGAACCGCTATGGAACTGCGTCTGTTGAAGACCGAAACGGAGCGTCGAATCTTTTCTGAACGCATGGACCTCGCACGCGCCAAGCGCGGGGTCGGATTCCAGGAGGCCCCCCGTTCGGCGCTCGCCCGGGTGCACCTCGCGTTCGCTGAGCTCTACGGGCTCTTCGAGGAAAACGGCGACCCCATCGAACGAATGATGTCGGGTTTCGTCATGCACGACCTCGGAAGTTACCCGCAGAGTTATCCGAGGCCCGATCTAACCCATTATCCCGCGCGCTCGGTGATCGAATGCGGCGAACTCTGGTCGTTCTCCAAGGGTGCCGGACTCCTGGCGCGCCGCGGATCGACGATCATCGCGGGCCTGCGCCAGGTGCAGGCGATCCTCGTCTATGCGATCGCCCAGCCGTGGGATAACACGGCGTCTTACACCGAGACCGGATTCGCCAAGCCCTGCGCCGCGGTCGAGTTCCCCTATGCGCAGACGATGGCCGGCGACAGTATCTGGGTGCAGCCGATGGTGCTGGACGGAGAGCCGCTCCAAAGGCTGGTTCGCAAGGTTTTCGAGCTGGGTTTCGAGACCTGGAACCGCCACACCATCATCCGCTTCCCGAATCCTCTCTCGATTCAACCGTCGCTCGATCGTCCCGCGATACCGGTCGAGCCCGCCGCGATTGAAGTCGAGCCTCCATCGCTCGCGGCTCCGCGTGACCCGGCCAGCCGCGGCGAGATCAACGGTGCACCGCCGGTCTGAGATGGAACGCGACCGGCGCTTGGGAATCGCTGGGCAGGCGAAAAAAAACGGGCGCGGCGGCTTGACCGCCGCCGCGCCCGCCGTGCCAACCGATTCAGACGTCAGCCCTGCCACGCAGGCGGCAGGGTCGGCTTGTGGCATGCGCCTCCGGCCACGCAGTTGAGTCCCGCGCCGATATAGATGAAAGCGGCTCTGATCGGGAAGAACGCATAGTTGAGCGGCGTGGTGATCGGATCGAAGGCAATATTAGCCTCCGGCTGCGCCTCGGCCTCGGCCGTGACCTTGGCGGGTGTCTCGACGGTTTGAATCGAGGCGACCCGGCCATCGGCCGAGAATATTCCTGCCTGTCCCGGTCCGAGCCACACGTAACGCGTCGCGGTGGCGCCCGGATGGTTCGGGTCGGGAACCGAATCCTTGAGATCCGGCGGCCCCAGCGCCTGGATGGCTTGATCGGAGGTCATCCCCACCGTCAGGGTCGCGCTCGTACCCGCAGCCGAGCACGAAATCGCCGCGCAGGCCAGCAGGATCGCGAGAAGACGGACGAATAGCGGCTTTGGATGCATCGTTCCCCACCCCAAGGTTCAATTTATGGAGCTAACATAGAGGCTCCCTCACGGCAATCTTAGCACCGGTCTCCGATGGGAGTGCCGGTTCGCGCGGCGGGGCGTTCCTCGGCGCAGGCCGCATCATGGATCTTTGGAACGGGGACCGCAGGCGATACATTTTGAACGCGCGGGGCGACTGTGGCGGCTATAAATCATGCGCACCTGTTCGTGTACGGGACGCTCAAGAAGGAGCGCGAGCGGATGCGGCTGCTCGGCCGGCGTATCGAATCGTTTCCCGCGCGGCTGCCCGGTTTCGCCGCCGGCCGCAGGCGCCATCATTACGTCGTGCGGCGCGACGGGTCGGAGGTCGAGGGCGCGGTGCTCGTCGGGCTTACGGCGCGCGATCTGGAAATCCTCGATGAGTATGAAGATGTGCCGCGATTGTACCGGCGCGAGCGAATCGAAGTGATCGATGCGGCCGGCCGGCGGCTTGAGTGTTGGATCTACCTGCCGACCCGCCGGGTGAGCGGGTCAGTCGAAGGGATGGTATAGCTCTTCGAGTTTCCGTTCGACCGAGCGGCGCGGCGTGTCCAGCGTTGCGCCGAAAAGGGGAAGCCGCCGGAAGAGGAAGCGCAGGGGGCCTGTTCTCGCCGGGCGGATGGTCTGGTTACGATTCATATCGAGTTCGGGTTCACTCACCTGGCTCTGAACCGCAAGTCGCATCTGCTTCCACCTCCCCGCGGTCGTCCGGCCTTTAGAGGACACGGGCGCAGCGGGGGAGGAGCAACTAACGTGCCGCCGCGCTTTTTCACGCCGATGCCTTGATTTTGTGATGCTTGTTCGCGAACGCGCGGGTTCGGCCGTCCGGTTGGCGCGGGAAATTGCGGCTTACGCGCCATGATTCCCGCCTCGAGTTGCGGCGATGCTACACTCTGTAGGACAAAACAACTGATGGGCTGCCGCGGCGAGCCGCGCGTTCCCGCCCGCCCGATTCGCCGCGCCGGGGCGGTGGGAAGGTTCGCGTGCGGTTTGCGAGCGCGAGTGGGGTTTATGTCTTGATCTCGGCGGGGGGCTTGGATTCGCCGCGCTTGAGGCCGAACTTGTCCAGCCGGTATTGCAGCGTGCGATAGCTCATCCCGAGCATCTTCGCGGCCTTGGCGATGACCCAATCGCTCTTCTCCATGGCTTGGAGGATGAGGCCGCGCTCGAAGTTCTCGAAGTTGATTCCTTCGCTGGGGATCTCGAAGCGTTCCGAGCGCCCGCGCTCGCCCCCGCGCGCGCGGATCTTGCGCGAGAGGACCTCCTCGGGCAAATCGCGGGGCATAATCTTGTCGCCCTCGCAGAGCAGGATCGCGCGCTCGATCGCGGACTCGAGCTGGCGCACGTTGCCCGGCCACGAATAGTCGAGGAACACCTCCATCGCCTCGCGGCTGATCTCCTTGACGCGCCCGTCGGCCAGATGGCCGAACTTCGCAAGCGCGTGGCTTGCGAGCAGCGGGATATCGCCGCGCCGGTCGCGCAGCGGGGGCAGGGTGATCGTGACCACGTTCACCCGATAGTAGAGGTCCTCGCGGAAACGGTCCTCGGCGACCTCCTCGGCGAGATTGCGGTTGGTTGCGGCGACCAGGCGCACATCGACGCGGAAAGATTCGTTGCCGCCCACGCGGCGGATTTCCTTGTCCTGCATCACGCGCAGAATTTTCGCCTGCAAGCCCATCGGCAGGTCGGAGATCTCATCGAGGAACAGCGTGGATTTGTCGGCGCTCTCGAACAGCCCGATCTTGCGATCGGTCGCTCCGGTGAAGGCGCCGCGCTCGTGGCCGAACAGCTCGTTTTCGATCAGGGTCTCGGGAATCGCCGAACAATTGATCGCGATGAAGGGGCGCGACGCGCGGGGGGAGAGGCGATGGATCGCGCGCGCGACAATTTCCTTCCCGGTTCCGCTCTCGCCCTGGATCAGCACGGTCGAGTTGGAGGGCGCGACCTTGCGCACCATCCGGATGACCTCCTGCATGACCGGGTCCTGTCCGATGATTCCCTCGATTTCGAGCCTGCCTTCGAGCCGGCGCTTGAGCAGCAGGTTTTCCTGTTGCAGGTTGGCGAGTTCCGCGGCCTTGGCGACCGTCATCACCATCGTCTCGCGGTCGGTCGGCTTGGTCAGGTAGTAGAAGGCGCCGTTCTTCATCGCCTGCACGGCGCTATCGATGGTGCCGTGGGCGGTGAGCACGACGACCTGGCTTGCGGGATGCGCGGTGTGGACCTTGGCGAGCAGCTCCTCGCCGGACATCCCCGGCATCATCAGGTCCGTCAGCACGACGTCGAAGCGGCCGAGCGCGAGGAGATCGAGCGCGCGCTTGCCGTTGGGGGCCATTTCGACCGCGAACCCCTCCTCGTGCAGCGTGTCGGCGGTAATCTGTCGTTCGAGGTCGTTGTCTTCGACGACCAATACGGAAGCCTGGCTCATATTGAATTCTGTACGGTGCTCAGCGGAAAAGTGAAAGTGACTGTGGTGCCCTGTCCGGATGCGTTGGGGCCGATTGTAATCGTCGCGCCGTGACTCTCCACGATTTGCTTCGATAGGAAGAGCCCGATCCCGATGCCCTCGCGCTTGGTCGTGAAGAACGGCTCGAAGACATGGCCGACGACTGCCGGCTCGATTCCGGCGCCGGTATCCGAGAACGAGATCGTCAGGTTGCCGCCCGCGCGTTTGAACCCGATTTGCATCCGCCCGCCATCGGGCATCGCCTGGATCGCGTTGGCCACGACGTTCATGAAGCAGGTGCGAAGCTTCTCGGCGTCCACGCTCAGGATCGCCGGGACTTCATCGCCCTCCTCGACGATTTCGATTCCCTGGCTGCGAAGCTTCGATTCCGAGAGCGCGAGCACGCCATCGACGAGCTGGCGGACGTCGGTCGGAGTCGGGTGGATCTCGATGGGTTTACCGTAATGGAGGAAGCTCTGGACGAGCTCCGACATCCGGCGCACCTCATCCTTCATCATCTGAATCTGCCGGACGAAGTTGTCCGAATCGCCTTCCAACTGGCGCCCGTAACGGGCGCGGAGCTGATCGAGGGCGAGGCTGATGAAGTTGAGCGGATTCTTGATCTCGTGTGCGAGTCCGCCCGCCAGTTGGCCGAGCGCGGTGAAGCGTTCGAGGCGGTTGAGTTCCTGCTCGCGCTCGCGGGCGTGGCGAAGCTGCGAGACCATCTCGTTGAAGCTGCGCGTGAGGTGGCCGATCTCATCGCGCCGATGCGCCTCGGGGACCGGTTCCAGCCCGCGCGCTGCGATATTCTCAGCGGCGGCCGCAACCACGTGAATCGGCTTCACGTAACGATCGGCGAGGATATACGCGAATGCGAGGCCGATCGCGAAAATCGCGAGCGCGACGGTGAGCTGGTTCATCCGGTTTTCCGCCAGCGGCTGCGCAAAGTCGCCGAAGTTCGCCACCACGTACACGTAGCCGAGAAGGTGGTCCTCGACCCGGACCGGGATTTCATACTCGGTGGTCTCGCGCTCGGGGGTGCCAAGCCGGGTCGCGGGGATCGTGAGCACGTCGTTGGGATTCTTGAGTTCCTCGGCGGCCACCTGTTGTGCCGTGCGCGGTTCGACCGCCGCGCCGATCAGGCGCGGATTTGAGCTGTTGATGATCTGGTTCTGGCTCGACGCGATCGAGATCTCCAATCCGCGCGTGTGGAGACTGGAGACGTAGTTGTGAAGCCGCTCGCGGTCGGTGGGGCCGACCGAGGTCAGCTCCTGGACGCTTATCTGGATCGCGTTGGCGAGGTCTTTGACCTTCTGCTCGGTGTTTTCGACGATCGCGCGCTGCGCCCCCAGGCTGAACCACACCTCGGCGCCGAGCGTCATCGCGAGCAGGATCACCATCAGCAGGATCAGCTTCGCCTTCAGGTTGAGGGCGGGAAATTCGAACGCGAAGCGGTTCTTGCGCGCCGGCGCGACGGCGCCTTCGGCACTTGGGTTCGCCGACAAACCGATTGGCGTGACGGCCTCGGCGCCCGCAATTCGTCCGTTGGAGCTGCTCACGCCTTGCTCTCTCTCGTTTTCGCCCATACGAAGTGGCGCGATGCGTAAATCCCGATCGACAGCACCGCTACGATCGCGATCAGGCGCTCGAGGCCACCGAGGTATTTTATCAAAACCTCCAGTTGCGCGCCGAACAGGTATCCGAGCGAGACCACAATCGGCACCGAGATTACCGCGCCGAGGACGTCGTAGAAGAGGAACCGCACGGGGCTTACGCCGAACGACCCGGCGGTTAAATAGACCAGCGCGCGAAAACCGGCGAGGAAGCGGGCGTAAAAAATCGCGCGATTGCCGTGCCGGTCGATGAATTCCTTGATTCGCGCGACCCTTACCTGCGAGCCGGGCCCCAGGATTGCGAAATACCGCACCACTTCGGTGCCGAAGCGGCGCCCCAGGAAGAATAACGAGTTATCGCCCGCGGCCACTCCGACCAGCGACACCGCAAGCGTGATCGGATAGCGCGTGACCCCGCGATGGGCCAGGAAGCCGCCCGCCAGCAATGCGACATCCTCCGGCAGCGGCAGGCCGAGACCGCACAACACCAGCACTACGAAAAGTCCGAGGTAGGAGAACTGCTCGATGTAATGAGAGACCAGGCCGACCAAGCTTCAGTCCCCACGTGCGTATTGAGCCCGCAGCGCATCGCGAATCTGGTCGATCGGCATTCCCTGCTTCGCCATCCGCCGCGCCTGAACCGCCTCGCTCACGCAGATTGGGCAGACGCTGCCATGTTTGTCGCGAAAGCAGTCGAGCAGATTCTTGTGCTCCAGGAGTTTGTCGCAACCGCAGTAACAATGAAGCTGGGCGAGCAGGGCAGGGTCGTCCTGCGCGACCTGGTAAGCCGCCCGCACCTCGCCCGCGAAAAGTTGCGGATCGAGAGTCAGCCTGAGCTTCGAGGCCGCGTCGGGCTTGCAACACGCAGGACCGCTGCCCGACAGGGCGGCCAGCGCCCCACCCTGGAAAATGTGAAGGCCGAAGAAGGCATAGACGCCAGCCGCCATTACGACGGCGGCGACAATCACCGCGAGTGCCGCCTTGAAACGGGTGTACATCGGCCTTGGCGCCCGCGACAACTATAGCATTTCGATCATCTGAAGGCTCTGCCGTGCGAAGGCATACAGGGCAGCGGGGCGATGGGGTCCGCGGCGGGTCTGGTGAAGCTTGCGCAGCAGCCCCATCGCGAGAATCCGGCGCCGGAAATTGCGCCGGTCGATCGGCCGATCCAGCAGCCGCGAGTACAGCTCCTCGAACTCGGCGAAGGTGAATACCTTGGGCAGCAGCGCGAACGCGATGTTGCTGTATTCGAGCTTCGACTTGAGCCGCTTTACTCCGTAGGCCGCCATCAGCGAATGGTCGTACGCAAGCGGCGGCAGATCGCTGACCTCGAACCATTGTCCCGCCTGGTACTTGGACGACGGACCCTGGACCGCGCCGGCATCCGGAATCAACGCCATGTACGCGACCGATACGACGTGCGAGCCCGGGTCGCGCGAGGGGTCGCCAAAGGTGAAGAGCTGCTCGAGGTAGGTGTCGCTGAGACCCGTGGATGCGTGCAATTCGCGCCGGGCGGCGCTGTCGAGCATCTCGCCTTCGCGCACCAGCCCGCCCGGAAACGCCCACTTGCCGTGCGCCGGGCCATGCCCGAGCTGCACCAGGTAGGTCTTGAGCTGGCGCTCGTGAATCGCGAACAGCACCGTGTCGACCGCCACCTTGGGGCGGGCCGCCAGGTGCTCGGGGACGCGGTCGAGATGCGCCGCGCCCTCAGCCGGGACGTAATTCAGGCGCTCAGCTCCAGCATCCGCTCGAGCGCGCGCTTGGCTCCCTCGCGCACGTCGTCGGGAAGCTCGATTTCGTAGCGCAGGTTTTGCAGCGAATCGAGCGCGCCCTCGAGCGTGATCATTTTCATGAACCGGCATAGCTTGCACATCTTGTAGAAGTGCTTTTCCGGCAGCTCCATCAGAAGCCGATCCGAAAGCCCGCACTCGGTAACGATCAAAAACTTGTCGGCCGGGCTCTCCCGCGCATAGCGCACCATCGCGCTGGTCGAGAGCACCGCATCGGCCAGCGCAAGCACGTCGCTTCGGCACTCGGGATGCGCGAGCACCTTGATTCCCGGAATCGCGCTCTTGATTCTCTCTACCTCGGCCGGAGTTATCTGGTGATGTACGTAACAGTTACCGTCCCATGAAATGATTCGTTTGGCGGTCTGCGACTGTACGTAGTTGGCGAGGTTCTGGTCGGGCAGGAAGAGCACGTTGTCCGAATCGATCGCCTCGACCACCCTGGCCGCGTTCGCCGACGTGCAGCACGCATCCGAGAGCGCCTTCACGTCGGCGGTGCAATTGACGTAGGAAACGACCTTCAGGTCCGGGTAGATTTCCTTGAGTTCGGCCTTGCGGTCCGCGAGCGCCTCGGCCGTGACGCTTTCGGCGAGCGAGCATCCCGCATTCAGGTCCGGCAGCAGGACCATCCGCTCGGGATTGAACACCTTGGCGGTCTCGGCCATGAAGTGGACGCCGCAGAAGACGATGATGTCGGCATCGCGGACCTCGCGCGCCTTGCGCGCCAGCTCGAGCGAGTCGCCGATATAATCGGCCACCTCGAAGATCTCAGGGCGCTGGTAGTTGTGCGCGAGCACCACCGCGCGGCGCTCGGCCTTGAGCCGCTTGAAATCGGCGATTATCGCCGCGTAGCGCTCGCAGGTGGGCGCATCGTAGCCGTCCTGTCCGAGCACGCAGAGCTTTTCCTGAAGCTCGGATGCGGTGATGGAAGATTGTGCGGATGCGTTCATGGCATACCCTCGAATCGGTCCGGGATTGCCTTACGCCGCCGCCTTGCACCGTCGCCTCCCATCCCGGGCGGATACTTTGCGTCAATTTGACACTTACTCTAAGCCCGAACCGCGCCGAATGCAAGGGCAGGGTTCGGCTGGCGGCGCGCCTGAGGAGCGGCGGAAAAGTGGGCGGGTGCCGCCGGCGGGCGCTACTTGATTTCTGTGCGCGGGAGGCGGACCCAGACCGAGGACCCGGCCGCAAGTGAATCCGCTCCCGGCCCCGAGGCGGGGACCGAGGCGCGAACCTCGAGACCCACGTTGAGCCGCACCCTGAGCGCTTCGCCGGCCGCCTCGACCGCCACCACGCGCGCAAGGACCGTATCGCCTGCGCTTGCCGGCTCGCGTCCATTTCCAAGCTCGGCAGATTCGGCGACCAGTACCGGCACCTCGGCGTTGGCTCTGGAAGCGGCCTCAAAGGCGATCGCGCCGAGGCAGATCGTCGCGGCGGCGCCGCCCGGATCGGAAATCTCATTGGCGGTGGCGAGGCTCGCGGTCCTGAGAAAGCGGGCGATTTGCGCCGATTGCGGATGGGCGAACACGTCTCCGGGCGGCCCGACTTGCAGGATTTTCCCATCGATCAGCACCGCGATTCGGTCGCCCAGCGCCAGCGCCTCGGGGAAATTGTGAGTCACATGGATCGTCGTCGTGCCGAGTTCGCGATGGAGCGCGCGCAGCGTGCCGCGCAGCGCCTGGCGCGAGTTCGGATCGAGCGCGGCCATCGGCTCATCGAGAAGAAGCAGCGCGGGATTTCCCGCCAGTGCCCGTCCGAGTGCGACCCGGTGACGTTCGCCGCCCGAAAGCCCCCGCGGCATGCGCGCCAGCAGAGGCTCGATCTCGAGCAGGCGCGCCAGGCGCGCGACCGCCGCGGCGCGCTCGGACCGCGGCAGGCGATGCGCGCCGTAGGCGAGATTCGCGCGCACGCTGAGGTGCGGAAAGAGCAGGCTGTCCTGGTACAGAAAGCCGACCCGGCGCGCCTCGGGCTCGATCGCGGTCACGTCGCGGCCATCCATCATGAGCCGCCCGGATTGAATACGGCGAAGCCCCGCGATCGCCTCGAGCGTAAGCGTTTTCCCGGCGCCGGTCGGCCCCAGGATGATCAGGTATTCGCCGTCGCCGACCGAGATCGACACCGGACCAAGCCGGAACGATCCCGCCCTAAGCTCAATTTGCTCGGCCTCAAGCCGCATCGCGAACACACTATCACGGACAATGCGCACCTCAACCGGCGCCGCCGGCGAGGGGCGCGGCGCGCGCTCGCGACGCTAGGATTGGACTGGCGTGACGGTCTGCCCGTCGTGAAGAGTTGGCGGCGGCACCGCGATTACCATCTCGCCGCCGCTCAGGCCATCCTTGACTTCGATTCCGTCCTGGAACTCCCGCCCGAGCACGATCGGCACGCGATGCACGACATTGCCGCGCACCACCCAGACCGAATTCGCCGAGCCCTCGGCGACGACGGCCTTCTTCGGGACGAGAACCATCGGCTGCTCCGCCTTGACCGCGCCGCGTGCGACGAACGTGATCTTGGCGCTCATCTCCGGCTTGATGATTCTGAGATCGGGATGAAGGATCCTGACTTCGACCTTGACCGTGCCCTTCTGGCGGTCGGCGGCGGGGTAAATCTTGACCACCGATGCGTCGTACGACTGGTCGGGATATGCGTCCGGGGTTACGGTGGCGGGACTGCCCATGAGAACTTTCGCGATGTCGCTCTCGTTGATATCGACCTCGGCGCGCATGTCATCGGTGTCGGCAAGCTGCACGATGTCGGTCGCGCCGCCGCCGGCCTGGATCTCGCCGCCGTAATTGACCGTGTCGCCGAGTTCGCGGTACTTGGCGAGCACGATGCCGTTGATCGGCGAGCGGATCACGCACTGGCTCACGTTGAACTCGGCAAAATCGACCGCGGCGTCGGCTTTCTCGACGTTGGCCTTCGCAACTGCAAAAGCGGTTTCCGCCACGTCGCGCTGATCCTTCGACGTAACCCCGGCCTTGAAAAGCATCCGCTGGCGCTCGACCTGGGCGCGCGAGAGCGCGAGGGTGGCGGCGGCAAGGTCGCGATCGGCCTTCGCCTGGTGAAGCTGCGCCTTGTAATCGCGATCGTCGATTTGCGCGAGCAGGTCGCCGACCTTGACGTGCTGCCCTTCTTCGATCGGTTCCTTGACGATCTGCCCCAGGATCTTGGTGCCGATGACGATGTACTTGTGCTGGGTGACGACGTAGCCGGAGCCGGTCAGGAGCACGCCGGGCTGGCCGGCCTGCTTGAGCGTGACGAACGCGGTCTGGACCTCCGGCGGACGGCCGTAGGTGTACAGGTAAGCCTCCCAACCGCCGGCCGCCACCGCTGCGATCGCAACCAGCGCGATCAGGACGGGCACGATGCGCCTGCGCTTGGGCGGGTGCTCGGCGCGAGCGATCCGGAGCGACTCAAGCTCGCGGATGTTCGGCGTGCGTGGCGAGTCTGCTGCCATCGTCAGCTCTTCCTCAGCGCATCGACCACGTGCATCCTCATCGCCTGGCGCGCAGGCAGCCATCCTCCGAGCACGCCCATCACCGCGGCGAACACGAGCGATTCGATCACGATCGCGAACGTGACGCGGAAGTCGAAGGCGAGCGTCGAGAACGTCATGAAGTTGCCGAAGGTCGTCGAAAGCCCGTTAATCGGCATTGCCGCCAGCACCCCGACGGCGCCGGCGGCGAGCGCGAGGATCAGCGATTCGATCAGGAACGACGTCATCACCGCGCCCGGGCTGAAGCCCAGCGCGCGGAGCGTTCCGATTTCCTGGGTGCGTGCCGACACCGCTGCGTACATCGTGTTCATCGCCGCAAACACCGCCCCTACTGCCATGATAACCGCAACTATCATTCCAAGCACGCGGAGCTGATTCGCCACTACCGACTGGTCCTTGTAGTAGTCGAGCTCGGTCTCGCCCTGGAGGTTGATGCGGGGATCGTCGGCCAGGCGCCGGATAATCGCGTCGGTATCGGAGCCGGGCGCGAGCTTCAGGCGCGCGGTGGCGTAATAGGAGCCGCGCTGCGTGTCGTCCTGCACGTTATGGACGTCGGCCCAGACCTCGGACTCGAACGAGCTGCCGGCAGCCTCGAAGATTCCGACCACTTTCCAGGCGCCGCGCCCGAAGTGAATGGTGGAGCCAAGCGCGCAATCCTCGTAGCGCCCGGCAAGCCCCCTGCCGACGATCACCTCGTTGACCGCGGGACTGAACATGCGGCCCTGCGTGATGTGGACCTTTTCGTGGACTTCGAGCGCGACCGGGAGCACGCCGCGCACCACGATATTGTCCTGTCCCCCGCCCACCCGGCTCATCAGCACCTGCACCGGCAGCTCGGGCGAGGTCATCGGGTTGCCCTCGGCGTCCCGCCTGATCTGCGGCAGAAACTTGAGCGCCTCGAACTGATCGAGGTTCAGCCCCGAGTAGGTCTCGGTGGTTGCGCCCTTGCGGAGAACCACCAGGTTGTCGGGGGAGCCGGTTTCTGTGATCGCCGAGCCGAGCCCCGCCACCATCGCCATCACGATCACGAACACGGCGACCACCAGCGCGATCCCGCCCGCGGTCATCGCGGTCGACACGCGCCTGACGAGCAGGCTTCTCACGTTGTACTTGAGAGGGATCGCCATGTCATGCCACCGCCCTGAACGTATCGACGATATTTCGCCGCGCCGCGGAGCGCGCGGGCACGTATGCACTGAAGATTCCGATAAATGCCGAAACGACCAGCGCCTGGGCGAGCACGATCGCGGGCATGCGAATCGTGCTGATCTCGCCGATTCCCGGCGCGCTGAAGAGCCTGAGCGCCAGGTATGCGGCGACACATCCCAGCGCTCCGCCCGCAAGTCCG
>DASPOF010000060.1:0-18390 GCA_035626155.1 Binataceae bacterium (SeqCode) | reverse complement strand
CACGTTGCTGGAGCTGCCACGGGAACCATGTAATTCTGCCGCCCTCGGATCCCAAGTCCTCGATCGCGCCGCAAAATCTGATTTCCACGTGCGGCCAGTGCCATAAGGGCGTTACCAGGAGCTTTATCAGCTTCGAGCCGCACCCGGATCCGCGTGACCGGGCGCTGAATCCGATCCTGTACTATGCCGCAGTATTTATGAATCTCCTGTTACTGGGAGTATTCACATTCTTCGGGCTGCACACGATGCTGTGGCTGGTGCGCACATGGAATCTGAAGAACCACCAGTCAGACGATTTTCCGTTCGGGCGGCCGCAGTAATCCCGGAGCGAGCAGCAAAATTATGAACGCCGAAAAACCGACCACCGTTTATTACTTCCGGTTCTCGCTGGGCCAGCGCTACCTTCACGGCGTGCTCATCGTGATATTCCTCGGCCTGGCGGCGACGGGGATGACTCTTCGCTTCAGCGATACGCCATGGGCGCAGGCTGTCTCCGACGCAATAGGGTTTCGCGCGGTTCTCTTTTTTCATAAGTTCTGCGCCGTGGTGCTGACCGGGGGCTTCCTCCTGCACCTCTGCGACGTGTTCTACCGCGGGCTGCTAAGGGGCCAAACGAATATTCTCTATGGACCGGACTCGCTCGTCCCGCGGCCGCAGGATTTGATCGACTTGTATGAACATGTGAGGTGGTTCCTGTGGCTCGGACCAAGGCCGAGGTTCTCCCGATTTACCTATTGGGAGAAGTTTGACTACTGGGCAGTGTTCTGGGGAATGGCGATTATCGGGATCAGCGGGTATATGATCTGGTTCGCGCCCTTCTTTGCGCGATTCGTGCCCGGTTACGGGATGAACGTAGCGCTGCTCGTCCATGGCGAGGAAGGCCTGCTCGCAGTGTGGTTCATATTCATCATCCATTTCTTCAATACGCACCTGCGGCCCGAAAAGTTCCCCCTCGACGCCGTCATCATCACGGGACGGTTAAGCGGCGATGAGCTCCGCCATGAACGTCCCATAGAGTACGAAAGCCTGGTCGAGCATGACGGACTTAAGTCGATCGAAACGGGCGCGCCGCCTCGCTGGCTTATGAATTTCGCCGGCATAATCGCGGTTCTGGCCATCGGTGTCGGTTTCATCCTCGTCTTCGTGACACTGACCGCGTTTTTCGCCGGGGCATAGTTTTTAACCCGGGTTTATGGCGTCCAGTATACAAGGGCACGCCAGCACAAAACCTGATCCCTTGGCGTCTGAATCCCGACGCGCAAGCCGGCGCGGCTTTTCAGAGCCTCGCAATCCCGGGCGCGTGCGGGTATCTCTTTAAACATGCGGCCTGACCGGCAGATAGACTTGTTGCTTCTGCACGCGCCGAGCGTCTATGACTTCCGCGAGAAGTCTATCTTATACGGCCCGATCAGCGATCTGATCCCTTCGTCTCCGGTTTTCGAGATGTATCCGCTCGGCTTTCTTACTATCGCGAGCTATCTCCACGATCGCGGGGTGAACGTGCGCGTGGTCAATTTGGCGTTGCGGATGATGAATGACCCGCGCTTCTCGGTGCCGCGCTTCCTGGGATCTCTTCGCCCGAAAGCGGTAGGCATCGATCTCCACTGGCTCCCGCATGCACACGGAGCATTGGAGGTTGCCCGGCTCGTGAAGGAGATTCATCCGGATGTTCCGGTAATCATGGGTGGACTCTCCTCTACCTATTTTCATAATGAACTGATTGGCTATCCCCAGGTTGATTACGTAGTCCGCGGCGACAGTGTCGAGCCAGCCCTGCATCAACTTCTCCAATCGCTGGGCGGGGCAAAACCGTTGAGCGATGTCCCGAATCTCACTTGGAAGGAGAATGGCAAGCCTAAAGTCAATCCGCTGAAGTTTTTGCCGCCCTCGCTGGACTATGCAGACCTGCGTCCCGACCTGATGGTCGAGATGGTGATGCGCTATCGCGATCTTGGAAGCGCCCTGCCCTTCGGCGGTTGGTGGAGCAATCCGATCACCGCGGTGTTCACGGTCAAGGGATGCGCGCATGAATGCGCAACCTGCGGGTCGTCGCATACCACCTGCACCCAGCTTACCCGGAGGATGCAGCCGGTGTTCCGAAGTCCCGCGAGCGTGGCAGCCAACGTCGCGGCCATTTCGCGGCTCACTCGTGCGCCGATCTTTCTGGTGGGCGACCTTCTCCAGGCCGGCGCAGCATACGCGGACGATGTTCTCGGCGCTCTGCACCGCGCCCGCATACCAAACGAACTCGTATTCGAATTTTTCAATGTCCCGCCGCTCGATTTTCTGCACCGCATCGACGCGGCGGTCCCTCGCTGGAGCATGGAAATCAGCCCCGACAGCCACGATCATGATGTGCGCCGCGCCCAGGAAGGCGAACCGTTGTACGACAACGCGATGCTGGAGTCGGTACTTCGCGAGGCTCTGCGGCTGCGCTGCAACCGTCTTCACGTGTACTTCATGATCGGGATGCCCAGGCAAACCTATCAATCCGTTCAAGACACAATCTCATACTGCGAGCATTTGTTCCGAATAAGCGACCGCAGGTTGTCATGTTTCATTTCGCCGATGGGGCCGTTTGTGGATCCGGGAAGCCGGGTGTTCGAGAACCCCGACAGATTTGGTTATCGCCTTTTCGCGCGCACTCTCGAGGAGCACCGCCAGCTTCTGGTCCAGCCGTCCTGGGAATCAATCCTCAATTACGAGACCAACTGGATGACCCGGACGGAACTGGTCGACGCGACATATGACGCCGCCGAGCGGCTCAACGAACTCAAGCTCAAATACGGCCGGATTACTCGCAGGCGCGGCCGTCAGGTGGCCAGTCGGATCAAGGCGGCGCGCGATATGCGAAGCCGGCTGGCCGCCGCCGGGAGCCACCACGACGACCAACTCGACGCAAACCTCAGGGGCGAGATCGCAAGATTCAGTCAGTCAACGGTGTGCGACAAGCGGGAACTGTTCTGGCCGAGACACCTGGTCAATTTCCGGCTCTCCGAGATTGCGCGGATAGGATTGTCGTTTCTCAAGACCTGGTCCGGCCGGAATTCGTTGGCAAATCTGGACGATCTCGCGTAGCCTGAGCGGCGTCGTAAATGCGCTCCGAGGGAAGGCTGTCGCGATGCAATACAGACCGCTTCTCGGTAACGACGGTTTCGAAGCGGCGCCGCCTGCGCAGCTTTGGCGCAAATTACCGGCACCGCCGGACGCGCAGTCAGATCCCTTCATTTTGGTTTATGTTATTCGCGAGGATGCACAAGCGCACTCCATCGTGGGAATTAACCGCGCCGCGGTTGCGCCTGCCGCGCATGAACCGCTCACGCGAAGCTGCGGACTGTTTGCCAGCGCGGACGCTGGTGGCCGTGGGCGTCATGCTCGGGGTCGCGCTTGCCGCTTTGGGCTGTAGAAAGGGCATGGGTCCAGCGCCTGGAATGCCGGCCGGGCAACTCGCTTCCCGCGAAGCACAGGAGAAGGGCCGGGAGCTCTTCATGCAGAATTGCGTGATTTGTCACGGCCAGAACGCCGACGGCCAGGGACCAAGGAGCGCCGGGATGATTCCGCCACCGGCCAATTTGACCGTTCCATTATGGTCGGATAGCGAGTCCGCGCCGAGGATTTACCGTGCGATCCATGACGGAGTGGCGGGCAGCGCGATGCCGTCATGGAAGAACTTGAGTGACGATCAAATCCGAAATTTGGTCGCATATGTTCATTCGCTCGGCAACCATTGAGGAGCCGGGTCGACAGAAGCAAAGTGCGATGACGGCTGGCGCTTTCCCATACGAGACCGACGCTGCGCATCCGCGGCTCGAAGGCCGCAGGATAACGGTGCAGGGAATCGTACAGGGCGTCGGCTTCCGGCCGTTCGTTTACCGCCTCGCGCGCGCGGAGGGAGTCACCGGGCGGGTGCGAAACGATCCGGCGGGCGCCACGATCGACGTCTTCGGGCCGCACGATGCGCTCGAACGCTTCTGCCACCGGCTCGTCTCGGCGCCGCCGCCGGCCGCAAAGTTGATCGCTGTCGCGTGGAGTCCGATCGGGCCGGACCATTGCGAGGGTTTCGAGATCGGCGCAAGCGAGCGCGAGGGCGAGCGGCGCGTATCGATTCCTGCGGATATCGCAGTGTGCCCGGAATGTCTCGCCGAAGTCTTCGATCGCGACAACCGGCGCTTCGGCTACGCGTTCACAAATTGCACCAACTGCGGCCCGCGCTTTACGATCGCGCTTGATGTTCCCTATGACCGGCCGGCGACGACGATGGCGCCGTTTGCGATGTGCCCCGAATGCCGGCGCGAGTACGAAGATCCAAACGATCGCCGCTTCCACGCGCAGCCGAACGCATGCCCGCAATGTGGTCCGCGGCTTTGGCTGCTCGATGCGAATGGAGAGCGCGCCGATTCGGCCGACCCGATCGAAACGGCCGCCGCCGCGCTGCGCAGCAGCTCGATCGTCGCAATCAAGGGACTTGGCGGATTCCATATTGCCTGCGATGCGACCGCTGCGATCGCGGTCGGCCGGCTTCGCGATCGCAAGCGGCGCGAGGCGAAACCGCTCGCGGTGATGGTGCGCGATCTGGCCGATGCCGAGCGTATCGCGATGCTGACGGATCTCGAACGCGAGCTCTTGTGCGCGCCCGAGCGGCCGATCGTTCTCGCAGCGCGCCGCGCCGGCGCGAACCTCGCCGATGAGGTCGCGCCGGGGAGCCCGCTCGTGGGCGTGATGCTGGCCTACACGCCCCTTCATCATCTTCTACTTGCCGCGGCCGGACGGCCGTTGGTGATGACCTCGGCAAATCTGTCGGATGAGCCAATCGCTTATCGCAACGAAGAGGCCGTCCGGCGCTTGCGCGGGATAGCGGACCTGTTCCTGGTGCACAATCGCGAGATCGTCACGCGCTGCGATGACTCGGTCGCGCGCGTGATCGCGGGCGCTCCGACGATTCTGCGCCGATCGCGTGGCTACGTTCCGCGTCCGGTCCCGGTCGATCCGCCATTCGAGCAGCCGATACTGGCCGTCGGCGCGCATCTGAAAAATGCGTTCTGTCTCGGCGTCGGTGATATGGCGTGGTTCGGTCCCCACATCGGCGACCTCGAAACTCTCGAAACCTACGAAGCCTTCGAAGAGGCGGTTGAGCGGATGGAGCGATTCATCGGCGTGACACCCGAAGTAATCGCCCACGACCTCCATCCCGGCTACCTCTCGACCGAGTACGCGCTTAAGCGCAATGCTGCGGTTCGGATGGCCGTGCAGCACCATCATGCGCACGTCGCCAGCGCGATGGCCGAGCATCAGCTTGCGGGGCCGGTTATCGGCGTCGCGTACGACGGAACGGGCTACGGTACCGACGGCGCGATGTGGGGCGGCGAGCTGCTGCTTGCGGACCTCGGCGGCTTCCAACGCCTGGGAACCTTCCGGCCGATTCCGCTTGCCGGCGGCGACCGCGCGATCCGCGAGGTGTGGCGGCTTGCGCTCGCGCTGGTAGATGACGCCTTCGACGGCAATTTTGCGATCGATCGCCTGACTTTTTTCCGGAACCTCGATTTGGTTCGGATCTCGGCGGTCCGAAGCATGATCCGCACGCGACTCAACACGCCGAGCGCTCATGGCGTGGGCCGCTACTTCGATGCGGTCGGCGCACTCGTGCTCGGAGAGACGATTTCCCGTTACGAGGGGCAGATCGCGGCCGCGCTCAATAACTGCGCCGACGTTTCGGAGCGCGGGCGGTATGAGTTCGAACTCGATCGCGCGATGACTCCGTGGACTCTTGATATGCGGCCTGCGGTGCGACAGATCGTCGAAGCAATTGGCGCTCGGGAGGACCGTCGCTCCATCGCGGCGCGATTTCACAACACGCTCATCGAGGCGACGGCCGCGATGGTGCGCGCCGACTTGTCGGAGCACGGACCGCGCGCAGTCGTTCTCACCGGCGGATGTTTCCAGAATCCCCTTCTCGCCGAGGGCGTCGTCAGAGCAATCGGCAATTCGGCGCCCGTGCACCTGCATCGCGACGTGCCGCCCGGCGATGGCGGAATTGCACTTGGGCAGGCGATGGCCGCAGCGGCAAGGATGCGCGCGGCGAAGGCCAATGGAGGTTCATGATGTGTCTGGGAGTGCCCGGCAAAATCGTTGAAATTTCCGGCCCGGTCGCCACGGTGGACTTCTGGGGCGTGCTGCGGGAGGTGCGACTCGACATCGTGGACGAGGAGGTCCAGCCCGGCGATTACGTGCTCAATCACGTCGGCTATGCGATCAGGAAAATCCCGGCCGCCGAGGTCGAGGCGACGATGGCGCTCTACGAGTCGCTGCTGCGCGAGGCCGAACGCGAGGACCTGATGGCCGCCGACATCCGCGGCGAAATTACCGGCGGCGGGAAAAACAAGAATGGCTGATCGCATCGCGCAAGGGCGAGCGCTCGAATTCCGCGATCCGCGTAAGGGCCGCGAGTTGGTCGGATTGCTCGCGCGGTTATGCGGTCAAATCGGCCGCGCGCCGATCTCCGTGATGCACGTATGCGGCAGCCACGAGCAGGCGATCGCGCGCTTCGGCCTGCGCGCAAGTTTCCCGCCCGAGCTCGACGTAATCATGGGACCCGGATGTCCCGTGTGCGTGACGGATCTGCCCGAGGTCGATGAAGCGATCGCGCTCGCGATGGCGGGAGTCCGAATCGCGACTTATGGCGATATGCTCCGCGTACCGGGAAGCGGCCGGTCGCTTGCCGACGCCAAGGCCGATGGCGCGAAGGTCGAGGTGGTGTACAGCATCGCGCAGGCCGTCGAACTCGCGCGCCAGACAAGCGAGGACATCGTCTTTTTCGCAAGCGGCTTCGAGACCACTGCGGTCGCGACCGCCGCTGTGCTGCTGGCCGGGACGCCCGCCAACTTCTCGATCCTCTCGGCGCACAAGTACATCCCGCCCGTCATGGAGATTGTCGCCGAAATGCCCGACACGCGGGTCGAGGGCTTTCTCGCGGCGGGCCATGCCGCGGCGATTACCGGATGGGGCGTGTTCGAGCGATTCGTCGAGCGCCACGGGATTCCGGTGGTGGTCGCGGGCTTCGAGCCGCTCGACATCCTGGCCGGTCTCGCCTGCCTGCTCGAGTTGATTCGCGATCGGCGCGCCGCGGTCATCAATGCGTATCCGCGATGCGTCACGCGGGAGGGGAATCGCCGCGCGCAGGAAGCGCTGTGGCGCGTGTTTCGTCCGATCGGCGGCCAGTGGCGCGGAATCGCGCACGTGCCCAACGGCAACCTGCGCCTGCGCGATGAGTGGGCGCACGTCGATGCGCGCCGGCGCTTTAAAATCGATCTCGCCGGCCTGTGGTCATTCGCGCCGCCGCGCCTGGCCGCGGAATGCATCTGCGGCGACATCATGGCCGGCATCGCGTCGCCTTCCGACTGCCCGCTGTTCGGCGCCAAATGCGTGCCGGATCAGCCGGTCGGCGCGTGCATGGTGAGCAGCGAGGGCACCTGCCGCATCTGGCACGAATACGGTGGAAGGCCGGACCTGCGGAGATGAGAATCTGACTATGGCCGACCGCAGCGACGCAAAAATCGCCCTCAAACACGGCGCGGGCGGGCGCGCGATGCGCGCGCTCATCAAGGAAGTGTTCGTCGATCGTCTCGATGGTTCTGGCGGCCCGGGGATCGGGCTGGCCGCGATGGATGACGGCGCCGCGCTCCCGCTTGGCGATCGATGGCTGGTCGTTACGACCGACTCGCACGTGATAAGCCCGATCTTCTTTCCCGGCGGCGACATCGGACGGCTGGCGATTTCGGGCACCGTGAACGATCTCGCGATGATGGGCGCAACCGAGGTGCTCGCGCTGACCTGTGCGGTCATTGTCGAGGAGGGCTTCGAGCGCGCGCAGCTCGAGCGCGTCCGCGACTCGATTGATGAAACCTGCCGCGCGGCGTGCGCGCGGATCGTCACGGGCGATACCAAGGTGATGGGACACGGGGAGATCGACGGCCTGGTGTTGAACACGACCGGCGTCGCGATCGCCTCGCGCGTGGTCCCGGATTCCGGCCTCAAGCCCGGCGACGTGGTGATCCTGAGCGGAACCGCCGGCGATCACGGGATGGCCGTGATGGCGCGCCGCCACGACCTCGCGCTGCGAGGCGATCTCCGCTCGGATGTCGCGCCGCTTAACGGGATGATTCGCTGCGCGCTCGATGCGGCCGGCGACGCGGTGGTCGCGATGAAGGATCCGACTCGCGGCGGCGTGGCGAGCGCGCTTTGCGAGATGGCGCAGAAGGGGCGCGTCGGAATCGTCCTCGACGGACCGAGCGTCCCCATCAAGGAGGAAGTCCGCGCGGCGGCGGAACTGCTTGGCATCGATCCGCTGATCGTCGCCAACGAGGGCAAGGCGCTGATCGGGGTGCGGCCCGACGCCGCAGAGCGCGTGCTCGCCGCACTGCGCGCTCATCCGCTCGGCCGCGACGCCGCGATCGTCGCCACTTGCACGAACGAGCGTCCGGGGCAGGTGATCCTCGAAACCGGCTTCGGGCGCCGGCTGCTCCAGGAGCCCGAGGGCGAGCCGTTGCCGCGCATCTGCTGAGCTAAGCCATGGATGCCAACAAACGGGGCGTCAAACCGGACGAGTCGCGCGATCGGCCGAACGCGAGCGCAGCCGCGGAGTCGCCGCACATTCTCAGCGAGCGAAGAGGCGCGATCGGGATCATCACGATCGATCGCCGCGAACATTTCAATTCGCTCGACGTCATCACGGCGCAGGACCTGCGGCGCGCGGGATTGCGCTTTGCGCGCGATGACTCCGTCCGCACCGTCGTGATTCGCGGCGCGGGCGGCATCTTTTCGAGCGGAGCCGATCTCAAATACGTGCGGTCGGGCGGCGACGAAGGCGACCTCGACTACCTGAAAGCGGGCGCGCAAAGCCAGGCCGAGGGTTTCGGCGACGTCCTCAAGGAGATCGTCGAATACATTCACAGCACGATCTCGGAAATCAGGCGCGCGCCCAAACCGTTCATAGCCGCGGTGGATGGAGTCGCGGCGGCGGGCGGGTTTGGTATCGCGATGGCCTGCGACCTGGTTATCGCGTCCGAGCGTGCGAGTTTCGAATGGGCTTACGGCCGCACCGGTCTGACCGGCGCCGAGAGTTCGACGTTTTTTCTGCCGCGATTGTTGGGGCTCAGACGCGCGATGGAACTCGTGCTGCTAAGCCCGCGCCTCGACGCCCGCCGCGCGCTGGAGTTGGGGCTAATCACCGCGGTGCATCCGGCCGACAAGTTCGAGGGGGAAGTGTTCGCGCTCGCCGAGCGCCTGGCCGCCGGTCCGACGCGCGCCTGGGCCGCTGCGAAAATGCTCATCAACCAGGCTTGCGGGATGGACGGGCTTCAGGCGCACATGGACAGCGAGCTTGAAAGCCTCACGCGGGTTGCCAACGGTCGCGATTTTGCCGACGGCCTCGACGCATTTATCGCGAAGCGGCCGCCCAGGTTTCGCGGGGAATGAATCGAAGGCGCGACGATGCATGAGTACTCAATTGTTGGCGCGATGATCGAGCGGGTCGAGGCCGAGGCGCGCGCGCGAAATGCGACCGCGGTCCGCCACGTTCACGTGCGCATCGGAGAACTCTCGGGCGTCGAGCCGGATCTGCTCGCATCGGCCTACCAGGTTTTCCGCGAGCGAACCGTGTGCGAAAGCGCGGAGCTGTCGATCGAGCGCGTGGAGGCGCGATGGGAATGCGGCGAGTGCGGCAGCGCCGGGATTTCCGGCGGCTCGCTGCGATGTGCGATCTGCGGCGGCGCGCCGCGTCTTGCGCAAGGTGACGAGATACTCCTGCAACGCATCGAGATGGAGGTGGAATGATGTGTGAAACCTGCGGCTGCGGCGATGAGCACGTCGTGTCGGTGGACCTCCATGAGCGGATTCTCGCCGCCAACGATGGCGCCGCGCGCCATAACCGGGAGCATTTCGCCGAGCTGGGAGTGCTCGCGATCAATTTGATGGGCTCGCCGGGCTCCGGGAAAACCGCGCTCATCGAAGCGACGGCGCGCGCGGCGTCGAATCGCGATCTCAGGATCTCCGCATTGAGCGGCGACCTCGCCACCGACCGCGACGGCGAGCGCCTGCGCGCCGCGGGCATCCCCGCGGCAACGATCACGACCGGCTCGGCCTGTCATCTCGATGCCGCGATGGTCCATCACGGGCTCCACGATCTCGCCTGGCGCGATCGTGACCTGCTGTTCATCGAGAACGTCGGAAACCTGGTCTGCCCCGCAGTGTACGATCTCGGCCAGGCAGCGAACGTGGTCGCGCTCTCCGTCACCGAGGGCGAGGACAAGCCGCTCAAGTATCCGGTCATGTTCCGCAAGGCGGACCTGGTCGTCCTGACCAAGGCCGACCTGCTGCCGCACCTGCCGGAGGTTTGCGTTGAGTCGCTGGAGGATGCGCTCGGCCAGGTGATGCCCAAGCCGCGGATGATCGTGGTTTCGACCCGCACCGGGCAGGGAATGCAGGAATGGATGTCGTGGCTGGGCGAGCGGCTTCCGCGCCGCCCCTCGCGTGACCCCGCGCCACCGCGCCAGAACTAAGGTCCTGAGAGCGGAGCTCTTTAACGAAGTCGAAGGCGCGCATCGATTAGTCCTGTCCCTTTTTTCAATTCCTCTCCCCGACGGGGAGAGGCTAGGTGAGGGTCCGCAGATCGCGACGCGTCGTTTGCGGCGCGATCTAAGATTCTGGGAATTTCATCCGATCCTTCGGATCAGAATCGTATGTCGCGCGCTCCCAGAGCGATCGCGCGACGCTAATGACCCTCACCCTGACCTCTCCCGTCCCGGGAGAGGTGTTCAGCCGGGGGCGAGGATGTTGCGCGGGCGATGCGCCCGCGCACTCTGAATCAGTCATTTCCGCGCGTGGCTGCCGCGCGAGAAATCCCGGATCCGGTTCTGCCGCGCATTACTTCCAATCCTCGCTAAAGCGATTCAGCAAGAGGTGGTGTGGCAGGCGCAGTTAAGCGGCGACAATGAAAAAGCTCGGGATTCCTCGCGCGCCAGAAATCTCAGACGCGCGGGAATGACAGTCAAAAGAACCGGGATTCTACGCGAGGCACGCGTAGAATGACAGAGAAAAGGGGCGCGCACGGAATGAGAAGAGGTGGCGCCACCTAAAGGTTCTGGGATTGCGGTCCGATCTTTCGGATCGTTTGACGGTTGCCGCCGAATCCACCGGCGGATTCTGAATCGGTCATTCCCGCCCGTGTCTGGCGCGCGAGGAATCTCGGATCTTGGTCCGGTCTTTCTTTCGGATCAGAATCGTATGTCGCGCGCTCCCAGAGCGAGCGCGCGACGCTAATGACCCTCACCCTAACCTCTCCCGTTCCGGGAGAGGAGTAAGAAAGGTTGCGCGGGCGAGGCGCACGCGCATCGACGGCGGATACGGCGGCCCGCCCTACTGAGTAATCGGACAGGAAGCCGAATGCTGCTGTAAAAATGCAGCATCGGCGGGATTTAGCCGGGAAACGCGGAACCGATCCTATTAGTGCTTGGCGGGAGTCACGTCCGCGACTGCGGTCGGCTTGCCATTGGGCCAGATGGTTTCGACTTCCCGCGAGTACACATCGTACAGGACGTTGATCAGCTCTGCGTGCTTGATCAGGGTCCGCATGTCGCCGGTTATCTTGATGGTACCCTTCAGCCCCGCGTCGATGAGGTCGATAAGCCCCGCCGCGACTCCCTCGAACACGGAGGCCGGAATTTCGAAGATGTAATCGAAATCCTTGCGCGGCGGCGCGGTCTCCACCTGGCGATATTCCGCGCACTTGCCATCGGCGAATACCACGACGAAATTGCGATCGTCGCCGGGCCGCAGATACAGCGAGGGCGAATCGCCGTTGATCTTCGCGAGCACGTGGAAAGTGCCGCGCGGCGCGTTCTTCTCCACCTCGGGATTGCTATTCAAAAGCCCCTTGAGGGCCTCGTACCATTGCGTGCTGTAGATCGCAGGCATCGTGCTATCTCCTGCCGGATGGGATTCTCCCTATCGCGCCGGCTTTACTTCCAATACACACGGTCTTCCCAATAGAGACGGTCTTCCTAGTAGAGGCGACCCTCACTCCGCCACATCTTGGGCAGGTTGAAATCGTGAGCGATTACCTTGTAGGCGTTGTAACCGCCCGCCGAGCTGATTCCGCCGCCGCCCGCGGATGCGCCGCACATGTATAGTCCCTCGATTTCGGTGCGATAGATGCGATGGCGCGGCACCGCCGGATTCAGGTGCCCGAGCCGGCCGTGCGAGAAGTCGCCCTCGGGCATCGCGATGCGCTTCTCCATATCGAAGGATACGTACAGCTTGTCGGCAATCACGTTGTCACGCGTCATGTTGGGCGCGTAATCGCCCCACAGCTTAAGGAACTTGCCGTTGTACTCGTTGCGTACGCGGGCCCACTCCTCCTCGGTCAGGCAGGAGGCGCGCGGGAAGAAGAACCATCCGTTCATCACTTGCAGCCCCGGAGGCGCCTGGCTGGGATCCCACAGCGAGTTCACCCACGTGCCCGCTCCCGGACGATCGGGGATCTGCCCGCCGTAGGCTTGCAGTATGTAATCCGACACCTGCTGATCGTTCTCGTAGCCGACGATCGTGTAGAAACACTTGTTGATGTCGGGATTGTGGCGCGCGGATTTGTAGTCGGGCGCGTTGCGCAGCGCGAACGACGGGGTGCCAAGGACGTGCTCCGGCCCGAACCGCCAGTTCGACATCCGCTCCTTGCGGAAATCGCTGAGCTTGTCCATCCCGATCAGATCGATGAACGTGGTGCGCGGATCGGCGTTCGATGCGACCAGCTTGCGCGCCTCGATGGTGCGGCCATCCTTGAGGCGCACGCCGGTGGCGCGTCCGCCCGAGGTCAGGATTTCGACAACCGGGCTGTTGTAGCGAAGGTCCGCGCCCGCGTTGAGCGCCGCGCTCGCCATCGAGTGCGCCAGCGTGTGCGTGCCGCCGACCGAGAGATAGTGGTTGGCGCACAGCCAGATCACGCACATCACGAAGCCGAACCCGTCGCCGGCGTGCAGATTGGCGCCCCACTCGACGCACTGGCGGTACAATGTCGCGCGCAACTCGGGCGACTCGAACACCTCGTCTATCAGGACCTTCGGGCTCTTGTTCATGTGCTGAGGCCCAAACCCGATGTCGACCCACAACTGAAGCATCCGGCCCGCGGTCTCCTCCGTCCTCGCATCGAGCGGGATCTCGTTCGCAGGAGGGCTGTAGAGCATCGCCGAGATGTGGTCGGTGGCGGCAAGCACCTTGGTCCGAATATCGTGGAACCTCTCGGCATCGCGCGGCGAATAGTACGCGATACTCTTGCGCGTCTTTTCCGCCAGCTCGGGCCGATAAATCACCAGCGGCGGCCGCCCGTCGGCAAACGCGATTCCGACCTGCGCGTCCGGCTTTATCATCCGCGCCCCGAAACTGGGCAAATCGAAGTCGCGGTAGATCGGCATCATCTCGATGAATTCCATGTACTGGGCATGGAGGTTGTGCCAGAAGCCGGGCACCGTCGCTTCGTCAGTATGCGCGCCGCCGCCCTCGTCGTGGCGTCGCTCGAACGCCGCGACCTTCCACCCGGCGCGCGCGAGATACGCGGAAAGGCAGAGCCCGTTGTGGCCGGCTCCGATTATTACGGCATCATAAGATGCGTCTGGCATGCGGTCCTCCTCTAACCCTGGCGCTCGGGCGACAGCTTCAACAAGCGATGGACCCGATACGGAAGGAACGGATTGCGAAGATGCGATTTCACTCGAAGGCGTCCACGCAGATGCTCGACCAGTGGATTGCTGCGGCCTTGCAGCAGCTCGGTCAGCGACTTGTACGGTCCGGCGATGCTCGCATCGAGCGGCTCGGCCTCACCGTCGCACACCACGATCCCCTCGTTGCCGAAATCCACCGTCACGGAGGCGTGGTAATCGGTCGCGGTCAGCCCCAGGCGTCCGCGCAAGCGCGCGGCGCGGCGCCGCCGCGACTGCGATTCCGCGAGCTGCTGCTCGAGGAACTGCTGCACGATTGACGCAAAGCCGCTGGTCGCGTCGTCGGCGAGCCGCACCTCGATGGTTGCATCAGAGCCGGTCATTTCCACCAGCGATCGACTTTCTGGTCCTGCGCGATCATTTCGAGCGCGTTATAAGCTGGCGCGAACGTCACGAACCCATGAGGGTGCTGAGTGGCGCCGCACATATAAAGGTTGCCGATCGGCGTCCGGTAGTCGGAAAGAACCGGCCCGGGACGCTTGTCGAGCATGTTGTCGAGATCGATCAGTCCGCCCATCCAGTCGCCCTGCACCATGTTCGTCATCCGCCGGGTGATGTCGAGCGGGCTATAGGTCGCCCATTCGAGAATGCCACCGTTGCGGAGGTTGGGTGCGGCCGCGGTCCAGACATCGACGCATCGCTGGCCGTACTCGCGAGCGACCTTGTCCCATGTCGCACTGCCGCCTTCGGCGATATTGAACGGCGCGATCTGGCGCAGCAGCCCGGTGTAAAATCCAGGCGGCGCGTCGGTGGGGTCATAAAGCGAGTTGACGGCCGCGTTCGGCCGGGGCGGCAGGAGCTTGCCTGCGCGCACATCGCGCCAGTCCTGATTGAATTGCGCAGGGCTTTCGTAGCCAACGTTGAGCACCCACGCCCGATTGACGTCGGGGTCGAACGCCGCCGCGCGATAGTCGGGCTTCGCGGCCATCGCCAGATGCACACTGAAGAACGTCCAGTCCATGTGCTGGTAGTGCTCGACTTCGGCAGTCAGTGGCGCGGGCAGGTTTTCCTTGCCGATGAAGCGCAGGAAAGTCTGCTCCAGGCTGACGGAACTGGCGACCACTTTGCGCGCCCGCACCTCGCTTCCGTCCTGGAGGCGAACTCCGACGGCTTTCCCATTCTCGACCAGAATCTTCTCGACGCCATGGTCGAGAAATACGCGGCCGCCCGCCTGCGCCAGCGCCTCCCAGATCGAGTGTGCGAGCGCGTGCGAACCGCCGATACAAACGTGCCAGTTGTCGATCTTGCTGAGCAGCAGCGGGAACGAGACCGCCAGCCCCCGCCGGTCGGTCGCATAGCCCGCGAGCGCAGCATGGAAGGCGAGATGCGCCTTTACGTGATCGTTTTCAAAGTGGCGCTCGAGGAATTCGTTGATCGTCTGATGGCGCAGATGGACGCTCAGGAATTTGCTCTTCTCCTCGACGCCCCAGGTGACAAGCGCCTTGGTGATGTCCCTGATGGAGGGCGGCGGCGAGTACATCATCGTGCGCAAGATGAGGTCCCGATAGCCGCGCGCCTCCTCGTAGACCGCGCGGAACGTGTCCGCATCCTTCTTCGAGAAGCGCGCAATCGACTCGCAGGTCTTGTCCAAATCGGTGTGCACCACCAGGGCGGTACCGTCGTTGAACACGCTCGCCATCTGAACCGGCGGGTGGACGTAGCGCAACCCGTGGCGCGTCACGAGTTCGAGATCGTCGTACACCGGGCAGATTCCGACCAACGTGTGATAATTGGCGTGCACGTTGTGCAGGAAACCGGGACGGGTCAACTCTTCGGTGCAAAGTGCGCCACCCTCTTCGGTGCGCTGTTCGAACACTCCCACGCTCCATCCGGCCTTGGCCAGGTACGTCGCCAACGCCATACCGTTGTGACCTGCACCGATGATGATCGCGTCAAAAGTTGAGTCGGGCATCGAGGCTACCTCTTAGGCTCTGCGGCGCTTGTGCTGTGATGCGCCGTTGCGTTTTTCTATTCGATCATACCCGCAGTTTGCAAGTCTGCGCGGAACTCCGCCGCGCGCAGCCCGGCATCGCTTCCGCCAATCACTACCGCACTCTTGCTCATCGCCTCTTCCCTTCCCTTACAATTTGTCCGGGAGTTCGCCGCCCAGGCCGTGGAAAATCATTTCGAGATATTGGGGAAGGATTTGCTCCATGCTGACGGGCTCGTCGCCGAAGACCAAGCCGCTCAAGATCGCTGCCGCAGTTGAGAGAATCGATCCAGTGGCGAGCCGCGGATGGATCCGGTTGGAAAACTCGCCCGCCTTTTGCCCGCGCCACAGAATACTTTCGATCAGTTCGAAAAGCTCCCGGTCCTTCTCGCGCGTGCGCTTGATCGCTTCGGGCGTGAGGATGAACTCGCGGAACATCGCGAGCATCAATTCATGTTGCGCCTCGATTCGCGCGCTGATTTCGCGCACCAACGCGATCAGGGTCTCACCGGCGCTCGCGTTCTTCTTCTGGGCAGCGCTGAAGTCATCGGCCAGACGCCGGCTGAACTCGATAAGCAGCCCGGCCTTGGCGGGAAAATGCAAAAAGAAAGTGCTGCGGCCGACGTCGGCAGCCTCGCAGATCATGTCGATCGTGACGGACTCATAGGAGTGCTTCGCGAACAGATCCATCGCGGCGTCGTAAATTTCTTGCCGGGTGCGCTCTCGCTTTCGCGTGCGCCGATCGGTCTGCGCTGTGGTCACGTTTTCCAAGTCGGCTGAACCATAGTCCATAACGGGGCTAAAGTCCAGAGATGAGCGGGAGTGTATCGGTCTCTTTAAGAGGCCGTGAAACGGTTGTCGTAGAACAAGGCTTTAAGGAATAATTGTCGGCGGATTTAAGGGATGAGGGAGCTCTTTTAGCGGAAGGAGCGGTTCTCTGCGCGTGGACGCAGGCAATCGCCCCATATCTGGCCCACATTTCAACGAGCAGGTAGAAAGTTCGTCGAGTCGCCGCGAGAGGGACGCGCTCCACTCTTGCCGAAACTTATCCGCGTGAGCCCGGCCAACGATGCAATTCACTCCTAGCGCCATCCTGCCGAGACAGTTCCGAATCGCCATCCGGCGCGAGAACGAGCCGATTCGCGTATCGCCGCGGCTCATCCGGAGCGCCTCGGCGCCGGCTGCGGACGTGCTCGCTGAATTTCGCACAGGAGCGAACGGACTCAGCGAAGAGGACGCGCAGCAGCGTCTGGAAGAGTTCGGCCCCAACGTTGTCGCGAGCGAAGACCGCTTCACTCGGCTCAGGTTGTTCGTCCGGGCGTGCCTCAATCCCCTGGTCATCCTCCTGTCCATCCTTGCGATAATTTCCTTCGTCACCGCCGAAAGCAGCTCCGACGTGGTCTCGGGCCTGCTGATGGTCGTCATGGTGGTGCTCGGCGTCTCCTTGCGCTTCGTGCAGGAGGCGCGCGCCGATGCGGCTGCGGCCAAGCTCAAGGCCATGATTCGCGTCACGGCGACGGTCATCCGCGAGGGGCAGGCGCGCGAGATCCCGCTGGCCGAGCTGGTCCCCGGCGACATCCTCAAGCTTGCCGCCGGCGACATGATCCCCGCCGACGTCCGCCTCCTGTTCTGCAAAGACCTCTTCCTGATTCAGGCGAGTCTGACGGGCGAGTCTTTCCCGGTGGAGAAGTTCGATGCTCCCGACCCGGATGCGGGCAAGCCGCCGCTGGAACTAAGGAACATCTGTTTTCTCGGCACCAGCGTCGAGAGCGGTTCGGCGGTCGCCGCGGTGGTCGAGACCGGCCTCAAAACGTATCTCGGCAGCATGGCGAGTGCGATCACGCAGCAGCCGCCTCCGACCAGCTTCGAAAAGGGCATCTCGAGTTTCACCTGGCTGATGCTTCAGTTCATGTCGGTCATGGTCCCGGTCGTCTTTCTCATCAATGGCTTGAGCAAGCACCAGTGGGGCGAGGCGTTCCTGTTCGCGCTGGCGGTCGCGGTCGGCCTGACACCCGAGATGCTGCCGATGATCGTGAGCGTGTGCCTTTCCAAGGGCGCGATGCTGATGTCGCGCAAGAAGGTCATCGTCAAGCGGCTCAACTCGATCCAGAACCTCGGGGCGATGGACGTCCTGTGCACGGACAAGACCGGCACGCTGACGATGGATCACGTCATTCTGGAGCATCACTGCGATGTGGTCCGCCAGGAAGACGAAAGCGTGCTGGAACTGGCGTTTCTCAATAGCCACTTCCAGACCGGCCTTCGCAACGTGCTCGATCGCGCAGTTCTCCAGCACGGCGAGCTGCATCAGGAGCTTCCCATCGGCGAGTACGCCAAGGTGGACGAGATTCCATTCGACTTCAGCCGCAAGATGATGTCGGTGGTGGTCTCCACGCCCCAGGGCGGCCATCGCCTGATTTGCAAGGGCGCTCCGGAATCGATCTTCACCCGCTGCACGCAGTTCGAGCTCGATGGCGAACTCTACCCGATGGAGCAGATCATCCTCGATGACTTAAAGGAAGAGTACGACCACCTCTCCGCCGACGGCTTCCGCGTGCTGGCGATAGCCTATCGCGATTGCGGACCCAAGCCCGCGTACAGCAAGGACGACGAACAGAACCTCATCCTGAAGGGCTACATCGCGTTCCTCGATCCGCCCAAGGAGAGCGCCGCGCCCGCGATCACCGCGCTTCAGAA
>DASPOF010000059.1:0-2092 GCA_035626155.1 Binataceae bacterium (SeqCode) | reverse complement strand
GCCAGGAAGCGAGCGGCCGGCCAGCCTTCCTTGTCGGCCTGCTCGGCGAACTTGGCCCACATCAGCTTGATGGCGGGCAGGCGCAATTCGGAGAGCAGCAGCTCGATGCGCGCGGCGTCGAGCGGATTGGTCGTTTTCATGCCACGCCTCCCGCGATCACGCGATCGGTGTGCGGCACACGCACGGCAGCCAGTTCGTCATAGGTCGTGAGTGGCACGAGTTCGACGGCAACATCCGGGATCGCGGTCTGATCTGGCGTGAAGCGCTCGCGCAGGCCAATGAGATCCGGCAGAACGCCGGCATCAAGATCGGTGTCGATCGCATCTGCGAGTTCAGCTTCACAGGCGCGATCATGCGCGAGTGCAAGGAGTCCAACCAGGGTGCGACAGGCTTGCTTCTCGCTCTCCCTGGACAGCAACGCCTCGAAGGCGCGGGCGTAAGCGCGGCGGGGGAACAGTTGATCGCGATACACCAGATTGACGAGCGCCATCGGTTTCTTGCGCAGCGCATGGATGAGGTGATGATAGTCAACGACATGGCCATGCTTGCCACTCCCTTGCGGCGGCCGGCCACGCCTCAGGGTCAGCAACTGCGTCGAGCCGAGGAAGCATTCCAGTCTGTCATCATAGAGCCGCACATTGAGACGATGGCCGATCAGACGCGATGGAACGCTGTAGAACACGCGCCGCAGCATGAAGCCGCCACTCCCCGTGACCTGGACGCGCGCCTCCTCATAATCGGTCGTCCGCCGCTCGGGGAGTGGCTTGAGCGTGATGCGTTCGATCTCGATCCGCTTGCGATTGCGAGCGTTGCGCCGCCCGACCACCTCATCAACAAAGCGCCGGTAGGCGGCAAGGTCCGCGAATTCATGCGAGCCGCGCAACAGCAGTTCGTCGCGAAGCACATTCTTGAGGTGACCGTGCGCGCTCTCGATTGAGCCGTTCTCATGCGCGACCCCAGGATTGTTACGCGAGGGTGTCATCCCGTAGTGGGCACACAGCTCCTCATAGCGCTGGGTGAGGTCTTCCTGGGCGACACGGTCGAGGTTGCAGAATGCTGCCGACAGACTGTCGCTGCGATGTTGCTCCGGCACGCCGCCCAGCGCCCACAGGGCGTTCTGCAGGCCTTCCGCGAGCGCGACGAAGCTTTCGCCGCCGAGCACCACATGGGCATGCGCGAAGCCCGAGAACGCCAGCCGGAAGTGATAGAGCCGGTGATCGAACGGCTCACCCGCGATCGTGATGCCAAGCCCGCTCATGTCGGTGAAGTCGGACAGGCCCATCCGCCCCGGCGGGTGCTCCTGGCGGAAGATCACATCTCGGTTGGGGCCGTTGAGCGCCCGCCAGCGGGCAATTCGGCGTTCTAAGGTCCGGCGCACCCCAGGCCTCAGCTCCGGATGCCGGCGGCAAATCTCCTCAAAGATCGCTACCGCCCGGATGCCCGGTGCAGCCTCCAGCATCGGCACGATCTCGCTGTCCCAGACCCCGGCGAGCGGGTCAGGACGGCGGCGTCCGCGCGGCTCCTTCTTTTGCGACGGCAACCGCGGATCGGCTTCGATCCGATACGCGGTCGCGGTGGAAAACCCAGCCTTCGCGGCTGCAACGGCCGGGGAATGGCTCTGACGGGACTTCATGTACAACCTCATCTGGCAGTCGGTGATATGTTGGCCAGGCAAGCGCTGATCCTTCTCATGACGAAGAATCACATGCTCTGCCCAACCGCTCCGACCGCCAGACCGCGTCAGCCCCCTTGGGGAAAACGCGCCGCCGCGGATCGGCTGACTTCGGGTAATGTGGGCCCTCCGTCAGCCGATCCCGGCGCCATTCTCATCCTGCTTGTCGCTCGTTTCTCACCCTGATTGCCGCGCGGCAGCAATCGGTTTGCCAACGCCCAACCAATACAGTGGTTCCTTTGGCGACCGGGGTTTTGATCGACGCGGCGCGCGGCGCTCGCCCGGCTGATCGAACGCATCCGACCCATTAAGTGAGAGAGGCGCCGCAGCTCATCGCTGCTGGCGGTCCGAGGCCCCCCAACGCCCGGTTAGGGTCGATGGTGTTGAAAAAGGCTCGTGATTCCGTCCACCGAGGCTTAC
>DASPOF010000058.1:0-7019 GCA_035626155.1 Binataceae bacterium (SeqCode) | reverse complement strand
CCACGTGCGCGAAAAGTTCAAGGACGTCGCGTCTCGCGCCAAGCACATGATCCTGCTGAGCGACGGATTCCCGCAGGACTTCGATTACGGCCACGACCGGCGCTCCAACGCCTACGGGATACAGGACACGATGGTGGCGCTGAAGGAGTTGGAGCTCGCGGGCGTCCTCCCGTTCTGCATTACGGTGGATAAGACCGGCCACGACTACCTGCGCCAGATGTGCCAGTCATCGCGCTACCTGGTAATCGAGGACATCACTTCGCTGCCGCGCCAGTTGCCCAAGATCTACGAGCAAGTCGTCCGCTGGTAGAACCAGCGGGGGAATCCTAAAGGTTGCGCGGGCGATGCGCCCGCGCATCGCCCGCGGGCACGGCGGCCCGCGCCACTATTTTTTTCCTGCTCGCATCGCGCACTGGGGGGGGTGGCGCATTCCGCGACCGCGCATTTCTTCTTCTTTTCCTTCCCCCGCGAATCTAGTTGCGGGGGCAGGGACAGGAGCGCAACCTGCGCTAGGCTTGCTCGACCCGCAGATCGTGGCCGGTCATGTCGGGCGGCGCCGCGATCCCGAGCATCCCAAGGAACGTCGGCGCCACATCGGCGAGCGTCCCGCCAATCTTCAACTTTCCCTTGAAGTTTGGATCGACCAGGATCAGCGGCACCGGATAGGTCGTATGGGCCGTGTGCGGCTGGCCGGTCGCCGGGTCGGCCATGAATTCGGCATTGCCATGGTCGGCGGTGATCAGCGCGACGCCATGGCGTTTCTCGACCGCCGCGATCACGACGCCGAGCGCCGTATCGGCCGCCTCGACCGCCTTTACGGTCGCATCCAGATTCCCCGTATGGCCGACCATGTCGGGATTGGCAAAGTTCATCACCACGACGCCGAACGCGCCGCCCTCGATTTCCTTTGCGGCCCGATCGGCGATCTCGGCCGCGCGCATCGTGGGCTCGAGATCGTAGGTCGCGACCTTCGATGACGGGATCAGCACGCGCTCTTCGAGCGGGAATGGCTTCTCGACTCCGCCGTTGAGGAAGTAGGTCACGTGCGCGTATTTCTCGGTTTCCGCGATGCGGAGATTGCGAATCCCGGCCTTCGCGAGCATCTCGGCGAGCGTGTTCTTCACGTCCTCGGGTCCGAACGCGAGCGGCAATCCGAACGACCGGTCGTATTCGGTCATGCAAACGTAGCCGACTTTCGGATAGCGCGGGCGCGCGAAGCCGGAGAAATTATCCAGCGCCAGCGCCGCGGTGAGTTCGCGCGCGCGGTCGGCGCGAAAGTTGTAGCAAATCACCTGGTCGCCATCGGCCAGGCGCACCGGCGCACCAATCACGTACGGCTCGACGAACTCATCGCCCTTGTCCGCGGCGTATGACCTCTCGACCGCTTCCCGAGCGGTCGCGGCCGAGTGGCCCTCGCCATCGACGACCGCCCGCCACGCGCGCTCGATACGGTCCCATCGCTTGTCGCGATCCATCGCGTAGTAGCGTCCCTGCACGGTTGCGATCCGGCCGCGGCCGATCGCCTTGAGCTTCGCTTCGAGCGCGTCGATGAACGGGAGCGCCGAGCGCGGCGGCTTGTCGCGTCCGTCGAGCACTGCGTGCACCGCGAGCTGGCCGACTCGCTGGGCCGCGGCGAGATCGAGCAGCGCGAAGAGATGATCGATATGGCTATGCACGCTTCCGTCGGACAGGAGTCCCCACACGTGGAGGGTGCGGCCGGCGGATTTCGCCGCCGCAATCGCGCCGAGCAGCTTCGGATTGCGATTGAATGCGCCCGACTCGATCGCCTTGGTGATGCGCATCAGGTCCTGGAAGATCACGCGCCCTGCGCCGATCGTCAGGTGGCCCACCTCGGAATTGCCCATGATGCCGGGCGGGAGGCCGACCGACTCGCCCGAGGCGTCGATCTCCGCGTGCGCGGCGCTCGCCCACAGGCGAGTCATGACCGGCGTGCGCGCCATCGCGATCGCGTTCGCCTCCCGCGCGGCGCGGATTCCCCACCCGTCGAAAATGATCAGCGCCGCGACCGCCGGCCTTGTGCTCATCGCCGGCGCCCTCCCGCACGATCGAAGGCGGCCGCTCCCGGGTATCTCGCTCTCGATCCGAGCTCCTCCGCGATCCGCAGCAGCCGGTTGTACTTCGCGATTCGCTCGCTGCGGCTCATCGAGCCGGTCTTGATCTGGCCCACGCCGGTTGCGACGGCCAGGTCGGCGATCGTGGTGTCTTCGGTTTCGCCCGAGCGATGCGAGATGACCGCGGTAAAGCCGGCGGCGCGGGCGATCTCGATCGCGCGCAGAGTCTCGGTGAGCGTGCCGATCTGGTTGAGCTTGATCAGAATCGAGTTCGCGGTCTTCTCATTTATGCCGCGCTCGAGCCGGCTCACGCTGGTCACGAATATATCGTCGCCGACCAACTGCACGCGGGAGCCGAGTTCGCGGTTGAGTATCTGCCATCCCGCCCAATCGTCTTCGGCCAGCCCGTCCTCGAGCGAGACGATGGGGAAGCGATCCAGCCACGCGCGATAGAACTGCACCATCTCCGCCGCGCTGCGCGAACTCTTGTCGGAGCGCGCAAAAACGTAGCGGCCGTTCTCGAAGAACTCGCTGGATGCGGGATCGAGCGCGATCGCGACATCCGCGCCGGGACGGTAGCCGGCCCGCGCGATCGCTTCGAGGATCACCTCGAGCGGCTCCTCGTTGTTGCGCAAGTTGGGCGCAAACCCGCCCTCATCGCCGACGTTCGTCGATTGCCCGCGGCCCTTGAGCACCGCGGCCAGCGCATGGAAGACCTCCGCGCCCGCGCGGATCGCCTCGGGAAACGTCGGCGCGCCGAGCGGCACGATCATGAACTCCTGCATGTCCACGCTGGAGTCCGCGTGCTTCCCGCCGTTGAGCACGTTCATCATCGGCACCGGCATCACGTGCGCATCCGGATTGAGATACTTGTAGAGCGGCACGCGCCGGGCCGCGGCCGCGGCGTGCGCCGCGGCGATCGACACGCCAAGGATCGCGTTGGCTCCGAGCTTCGATTTGTTCTCCGTGCCGTCGAGCGCGATGAGCGCCTCGTCGATCACCTGCTGGTTCGCGCAGTCGGCGCCCTCGAGCGCGGGCGCGATCACGTGGTTCACGTTGGCGACTGCCTTGAGCACGCCTTTGCCGCCGTAGCGCTTGGGGTCGCCGTCGCGAAGTTCGAGCGCCTCGTGGACCCCGGTGGACGCGCCCGAGGGGACCGCGGCGCGGCCCATCGCGCCGCCCCCGAGATGGACATCGACCTCGATTGTGGGATTTCCGCGCGAGTCGAGAATTTCTCGCGCCTTGATTTCGGTGATTGTGGTTGCCAAAGCCATTGTCAAAGCCTCATCGTTTGCGCTCTCGCGCGCCCAGGTAACGGACCGCGAGAGGAACTTCTACTACTCTGCCATTCTTCATTGCCGCTCGAAATGCGCGCAGGGCGGCCGAACTGCGCGGATCTCGGTTTTCTCAACAGCCCGCTAAAGGATCGCGCCCGTTTCGCGAATCGCCGCGATCTCCTCCCATGTGTAGCCGAGTTCGATCATCACCTCCTCGGTATGTTGCCCAAGTTCGGGCGGCGATTTCGCCTCGCCATTGATCTCGCTGTTGATCGATACCGGGCCGCCGCTCACGAGTATCTTTCCGGCCGCCGGATGGTCGAGCTCCAGCAGGTATCCGTTGGCGCGCGCCTGCTCGCTTTGGAGCACGGTCGTGTAATCGACGACCTCGGTAGCGAGGATGTCGGCGTCGTGGAGTTCATCCAGCCATTCCCGGCTGGTTTTCCTGGGAAAGATTTCATCGAGCACGGCTTGAATCTTGTCGCCGTGGAAATTGCGCACCACGCCGCCGGAGATATCGGGGTCCTTCTCGATGTGCTGAATGCCGAGGATGCGGCAAAAGTCCGGCCATCGCTTTTCATCCACTCCCGCCAGGCAGATGTATCCGTCGCTGGTCGGATACGAGCCCCATACTCCGTGGAGGAATTGATGGCCGCGGCCGGCGCGCTCCGGCTCCTGTCCGGTGAGCGACGTATAGTCGATTTCCATCCCTTGCAGGGCGATCATCGTGCCGTAAATCGACGCATCGACCTTCTGCCCGTTGCCGGTGCGCTCGCGCGCGACCAGCGCCGCCAGAATTCCGCCGGCAAGGGTGAGCCCGCCCGCGTGATCGGCGAGCAGAATGCCGGCGGGGAGCGGCGGGTCCGACGGCATCCCGTTCTTCGCCATCAGCCCGCTGGCCGCCTGCGCGAGCGTGTCGCGGCTCGGCCGCGTCACCCACGGACCCTTGGGGCCCCATGAGCTCCCCTGCGCATAGACCAGCCTGGGATTTATCGCGCGAAGATCTTCGTAGCCGAGCCCGAGCCGATCGAGAACTCCGGGACGATAGTTGGTGACCAGCACGTCGTAAGTCTTCGCCATTCGCCGCACGATCTCGGCCGCCTCGGGCTTCTTCAAGTCGGCGGCGATGCTGCGCTTGCCCCGGTTCATCGCGAGGAAGTAGTGCGAGACCATCGGGTTCTTCGCGCCGGGACCGCCGATCACCGAGGTGAACATCCAGCGGCTGATGTCGCCGGTTTCCTTGTTCTCGATCTTTACGATTTCGGCGCCGAGGTCGGCGAGGAAGAGAGCCGCGAACGGCCCCTGTATCTCCTGCCCGATCTCGATCACTTTGATTCCCGCAAGCGGTTTGCTCATCGTGTTCTCGCTTCCCTCCTACGGTTTGGGCGGGCTTGCGCGCGCGCGCGGGCATTATCATTCGGTTGGCGGGCGAATCTCAATCGGCCGGGCGTTGGCTTGCGCGCCGTTGCGGTGCCGCTATCCTCATCACGCATGGAACGCAGCATCTACGAGTTCCCGGCGATCTTCCGGCGGGTCCACCTGGAAGGTCCCAATGAGATCGGCGATGAGGTCCGGTTCCTGCGCCGCGTATGGCGCCGGCACATGCGCCGCCGCGTGCGCCGCGTGCTCGATGTGGCGTCGGGGAACTCGCCGCACGGGCAGATTCTCGCGCAGGAGGGCGTCGAGGTGGTTGGAATCGACCGCTCGCCGGCGATGATCGCGGCGGGGCGGGCCCAGTCGCGCGATTTGGCCGGCATCCGCTTCTACCGCCGCCAAATCCAGAACTTCAGGATACCCGAGCGCCCCTTCGATGCGGCCATCTTCATGTCCGAGACATTTCCGGTGATGACTGATAATGATGAGATTCTTACGCACCTGAAGTGCGTCGGCCGGATGCTGCGGCCCGGAGGCCTGTATTGCATCGACATCGATCGGATGGACGGAATTCGCGCGATGCGCTCGCTCCCCACGTGGAAGCGCAGGACGCTTCGCGTTGGCGATGCGCGCGTCGAGGTGCGCGCATTCAGCCGCCCGATGCCCTGGCATTCGGGAATCCATTCGAGCTTCGAACTCGAGTGCAAAATCAAATTTCCGGGCCGATCGGTCGCCACGCGCGATATCGTGCCGGTGCGCTACACGGTGCCGTGCACGCTCGACCTGCTCGCCCGCGCATCGGGCGTCTTCACGATGGTCGCATCGTACACGGACCTCTCGTTCACGACGCCGATCGATGAATGCGACCGGAGATGGCTCGGTGTGCTGCGCCGGGTCTGAGCGAAACGAAGAAGAAAAGCGGAGGAGAAAAAACAGATGCTGATCGAAGCGAAGGACCTGGGCGACGGCGTGCGGCTGCTGACCATGAACCGGCCGCCGGCGAACGCGATTAGCAGGGATTTCAACGAAGCGTTCTACCAGCGATGCCGCGAGGCGCGCGAGGACGCAAGCGTCCGCGCGCTGATCGTGACCGGGATCGGGCGTTTCTTCAGCGCCGGCCTCGACCTCAAGGAAGTGCTCGCGCGCACCAGCGGAGTCGGCAATTTGGGCGGCTCCGAAAAGGACGGCATTTTCGCGCTCTGGACGATACCCAAGCCGACGGTCGCGATGATCAACGGACATGCGATTGCCGGCGGCGCGATCATCGCGCTTGCCTGCGATTTCCGAATCACGCAGACGGGCGAGCACAAGTTCGGCCTCAACGAGACCGCGATCGGGCTTTCGTTTCCGATCGGCGCCTTTGAGATTGCGCGGCTCGCGCTGCCGAACCGGGCAGTCCGCTTCGGCCTCCTCGAGGCGCAGGTGCATCCGCCCGCCAAGGCGCTGGAGCTTGGCTTCGTCGATGAAGTCGTCGAACCGGCGAAGCTCGAGGAGCGATGCGTCGAGCTGGCGCGCAGGCTCGCCGCCGGCGGTCAGCTTGCGTACGGGCACACCAAGCGTGCGATCCAGCGCGAGGCGGTCGCGCGCGTGCTCTCGCAGCCGCCCGAGGAGCTGGCCGAGCTGGCGGCGATTTGGACGTCCGAGGAGGCGCGCACAATGTTTGCCAGGCAGGCCGGCTCAGTCTCGAAAAAATGACGCCAGGCGCGTGCCGGTCACACCCGGCGTAAGACGGCCGTCACTCGATGCCGCGAAGGTGATCGACCACGTCCACCGCGCTCGCACGCCAGGAGCCGTCGAAATCGAGCACCTGGATGGAGCCGAGCTCGACATCGGGCGACAGTCCGGTCAGGTAGTGCACGATCGCGCGGATGACTCCGCGATGCGCAACAGTGAGCGCGCGCGTCGCGCCTGGGCGCCGACTCGGCGCCCAGATCGAGAGCATCCGATCCGCGCCGCGCTCGACCCGCGCGGCGAAAGCGGCGCGGCTCTCGCCGCCGGGGTAAGCGTAAGTCGCCGCGAGCCGGGCCGCGTTCCATCGCGCATACTCCGCCGGATGGCGCTCGCGGATTTCATCCGCAGTGAGGCCCTCGAACAATCCGAAATCGACTTCGAGAAACTCATCGAGCGTGACGACCGGCGCCTCCTGGCCCGCAATCAGCCGGGCGCCCTCGAAAGCGCGCACCAGCGGACTGGCGAACACGTCCGACATTGCGACCGTGCCCCAGCGGTGGACGATCGCATCGCGCGCCGCGCGCATCTGCGTGCGCCCCAACTCCGAGAGCGGCACATCCGTCCG
>DASPOF010000057.1:0-46343 GCA_035626155.1 Binataceae bacterium (SeqCode) | reverse complement strand
CCGGCAGGAGCTGTTTCGCGGTCTGCCGAACGGATGGGGTTTCTGGGAAGGCGGCGCTTACATTGGAATCTTCGCGCTGCCGGCTGCACTGGGTGTGATGAGACCGCGGCGGGCGGCGCCATGGATAATCGCGGGGACGCTCCTCATTCTTCTTGCGCGGGGCGACGCTGAGCCGTTCTCGGTATGGCCCGCGGTGCACAAGCTTCCCCTGGTTTCTTCTCTGCGGCTTCCGTCGCGGTTCCTGGTTGCGTTTACGCTGGTCGTCGGCGTGATGGCGGGATTCGGAATCGACTGGCTCTCCGCGCGATGGCGGCCGTGGAGTGCTCTGATCGCAGCGGCGATAATTGTGATAGCGGCTGTCGATTGTCTGCTCGTAGGACCACCGAGTCTCGATACTCTGCTTCAGTACCCGGCGAATCCTCGACCAGCGGCCGCAGTGTTTCATCAGATTCGCCATGGATCAGGTAACGGCAATATGTTGGTCTCGGCGATGGAGAACACAGGCGTGGTCGATTGCTACGATTACACCCAATGGAATACCAACGTCGCCGGCGCGGGCGACCCGGGCTATCGCGGCGAGCAGTATCTGGCCGGTCCCGGCGCAATCAATCTGGCGCAATGGTCCCCCAACGCGATCACCTACGATGTCGATGTGCCGTCGGCCTCGGAGATCATCGTCAATCAGAACTATAGCCGCTGGTGGCGCGTGGCCGCGGGGCAGGGCGTGGCGGTCGACCATGACGGCCTGATCGGTGTGCGAATCCCGGCCGGAAGGCAGCATCTCAAGCTTGCGTATCGCGACTACTCAATGCTGGTGGGCGCGCTCGCCAGCATCGCCACTTTGGCGATCGCGCTTGGGATTGCCCGGCGCGAGTCGAGGCCTACCTGTTGAGTCGCGATTAACTCTCTTTTTCGGTGCTCAGACCGCATCGGAAGCATCGAAGCCGACTTATCCACACCTCTTAAGTTCCCATCGCGCTTCGGGCAAGGTAGAACTGTCCAGGTCGCCGGGGCAGCGAGCTCGGCGAATAACGGGCGCAAAGTCGAATGCACGAATTCCTAAAACCAGAGAATATCGCGGCATGGCTTGCGACCTGGGGCTATCTCGGCATCTTTATCTGCGTATTCATCGGTAATCTCGGTATCCCGGTACCCGAAGAGACGGTGATGCTTGCGGCCGGATTCCTGGCTGGGCGCGAGATACTCGACCTGCGCGTGGTCTATGTGGTTGTGATCGCGAGCGCGGTCACCGGCGATTGCTGCGGCTTCATCATCGGACGCACGGGCGGCCAGCGGGTGCTGGCGCGGTTGGCCTCGAATTTCGATTTTGCCCGCGATCGCTACGACCGGCTTCAGGACTTCTTCGAAACCCACGGCAACAAGGCCGTGTTCATGGCCCGGTTCATCGCGGGCGTGCGCTTCATGGCGGGTCCGATGGCTGGCGCCGCGGGAATGCGATTTTGGAGGTTCCTCGGCTGGAACGTGCTCGGCGCGTTGGTATGGTGCTCGGTAATCGTGACGGTTGGATATCTCGTGGGTGGCGAGATTTACCGCGTCGCGCGTCTGACCCATGCCGCGTCGCGATGGGTGGCGCTGGGTGCATTCGTGGTCTTGCTCGTGGTCGTCCTCTTCTGGTGGCGTGGGAAACGTGAGCCTGCGAACTCGGCGGGATCATAGGCGCGCGGCGCTGCTCGCGCTCGCACTGCTTGCGATGTGCGCGGCCGGATGCAAGCCGGCGAAGCGCCTTCGCGTCCATTTCCTCCGCGGAATCGTTCCCGGCTCCGAACATATCTTCGATGCGCGCAGGATCGCCGTGGCTCCTGCGGCAGGAAAGTATGCGGACGGCCGTTTCACGGTCGGCGCAATTTACACCGCCAACGGAGGGGTCGAGCGATACCTCTACGTCCACCATCTCGGCGGCATCGTGACGGCATCGGTCGCGCGCGCGCTCGTCGGCGCGGGACTAAGGCCCGTCCCGTCCGGCGCGGCCGCTCCCGGCGCCAAGTCGCAGCCCCCGCCCGACTTTGTCCTTGCGACCGAGATCGAGGCCGTCGAGACGAACAAGCGCTTCGGCAGCGAGCAAACCCTGCACGGCCAATACTTCACGATGAAGTCGCTGATCAGGCTGAAGTTCACGCTGCTGTCGCCCGCGGAAACGCCGCTCTATCAGGGCGAGATGATCGGGACCGAAGAGGAGCCGCCTGCTCCTGTCGCCAAGGAAGTTTTCCTGCCGCTGGAAACGGAGCCTGCGGAGTCGCTGTCGGTTGCGATGTCACGCGCGGTGGGCGCGCTGATGCTTCGGCCCGAGCTGCATCGCATCCTGGCGCTGAAGACCGGCGGCAGCCCTCCGGCGATGCCGGCCCCGGCGCCTTAGCGGCTCGGCGCGGCTCCGCATCCCCGCGCATAGTATTCAAGCCTAACCGGCGCGGCCCCGGTGGCGCGCTCAGTCCGAGCGCGCCGCGCACTCAGCGCGTGCGCTTGCGGTCTTCCTCGCGCCGGCGCAACTCGACGCGGCGGATCTTGCCGCTTATGGTCTTGGGCAATTCCTCGACGAACTCGATCTCGCGGGGATATTTGTACGGCGCCGTGACGCGCTTGACGTGCTCCTTGAGCTCGGTCGCCAGCGTTTCCCCGGGCTCCGCCCCGGGCTTGAGCTTCACGAATGCCTTCACGATCGCGCCGCGGTCCGGGTCGGGGCTTGCGACCACCGCCGATTCCATCACCGCGGGATGTTCGAGCAATGCGCTCTCGACCTCGAAGGGACCGATGCGGTAGCCGGCCGAGATGATCACGTCATCGGCGCGCCCGACGAACCACAGGTATCCATCCGAATCGCGGGTGCCGTGGTCGCCGGTCAGGTAGTATTCGCCCTGGAATACTGCAGCGGTCTCGGCCGGGTCCTTCCAGTATTCGAGGAACAGCGATGGTGGACGGTCGGGCTTCACGCGCAGCGCGATCTGGCCGACCTCGCCGTCGCGCGTCTCGCTTAAGTCCTCGCCGACGATGCGCACGTCATGGCCCGGGAACGGCAGCCCCATCGATCCCGGCTTCACCTCCATCCCGGGCAGATTCGCCGCGAGGATGATCGTCTCGGTCTGGCCGTAGCCGTCGTGAATCGTAAGCCCGAACTGCTTGCTCCAAATCTCGATCACTTCCGGATTTAGCGGCTCGCCCGCGCCGGTGCAGTGACGAAGCTTCGGAAACGAATAGGGCGCAAGGTCCTCCTTGACGAGCATCCGATACTCGGTTGGCGGCGCGCAAAATGTTGCGATCCGGTAGCGCCCGAGGAGCTCGAGTTCCTTTTTTGGCTCGAAGCGCCCGTTGTACATGAACGTCGCGGCCCCGTTCATCCATGGACCGAACAGAACCCCGTAAGCCGCCTTGGCCCATCCGGTGTCGGATGTGGTCCAGTGCACCTCGCCGCGCCTGAGCCCAAGCCAATCGCGCCCGGTATATTGATGGCTCCATCCGTAAGCGTGGCTATGGAGGACGGCCTTGGGGTCTTTCGTCGTTCCCGACGTGTAGTAGCAGATCGCAGGATCGCTCGCGCGCGTTCTGGCCGGCGTGTAATTGGGCGAGGCCTGCTGCATCGCCTCCAGCAGCGAGGTCCATCCCGTGCGCGTGCTGCCCGCGAGCAGGTAATGGCGGATGCCGGGGCACTGGTTCATCAGATCGCCGATCATTGAGGCGCTCTCGATGCCGGCGATGATCGCGCGGGCGCCCGAATGGTTCGCGCGATAGACGAGGTCCTTCTCCCGCAGCATTGCGGTGCACGGGATCGCGACCGCACCCATCTTGAGCGCGGCGATATAGGCCGCCTGCCAGAGCGAGATGCGCGGCAGGACGATCAGGATCGCGTCGCCGCGCCTCACTCCGATCGATTCGAGCACGTTCGCGATCCGGTTCGACTGCGCGCGGATGTCAGCGAAGGTAAGCCGCGCGCGATTGTGGTCCTGGTCTTCCCACAGCAGCGCGACGGCGCCGGGATCCGTGGCGTACTCATCGATGATTGCGCCGAAGTTGAAGTACTCGGGCGTCTCCCATCGGAAGCGCTGCGCTTGCGCCCGGAATTTTTCGATTTCAGCGCTCATTTTTCCTTTATGATCGGCCGGCACGCTCGCGCGGAGCTTCCGAGCGTCTTGCCGCCGCCTTGATGTACTTCACCGTGACAGGCGAGAGATCGTCGCGGCCGACTCGCGCGTCGATTATCGAAAATGTGTTGGCCTTGTGCGCATCGGCCAGCGCGCGTTTGAAATCCGACAGCGTGCGCGGCTCGAAGCCGGCGCCGCCCCAATCGCGTCCAAGCTGCGCATACGGCCACGGCGGAATGTCGAGCAGGTCGCGCCGCTCGGCGATCGGCCGGAAGATGCCCCATCCGCCGTTGTTCACGATCACCACGATCGGATTGAGGCCGAGCACCGGCGCGTGCGAAATCTCCGGCCCGGTCATTTGAAATCCGCCGTCGCCGCACAGCACCAGCGGCCTAAGCCCGCTCCCGCACTGCAAGCCCAATGCGGCCGGCACCGCAAAGCCCATCGATGCGTAAAACCCCTGCGCGAGGTAGGTTCCGCCGTGCGGCACGCGCACGTCGAGCCCGCCGAACAGCATGTCGCCCGACTCTGCGACGACCGCATAGCGCGGATGCTCCGCCAGGAACTCGTTCACCGCCGCGAGCATATCGCTCACGCGGATCCGATTGTCGGCGCGCGCCGGGCGCTTAGGGAGATTGTCCGCGTACTCGACTTTCTCCTGATGATGGCGCAAATCCTGCCTGAGCAGCGCGCGCACGAAGTCGCGCACCTCGACGTCGGTGTACGTGTGGTATTTCACGTCCACCTTGCGATCGACCGCCCAAACCGTCCGGCCCTGGATCACGCGCGGCGGCCGGTTGCCGAAATTCATGTCGGTCTTGAGACATCCGAGGTTGAGCACGAAGTCGGCCTCATCCATCCGCGCGACGATCGGCCGCGGGCTTATCGGTCCGATGTGGACGCCCATATGGAGCGGATGGTCCATCGGAAAGGCGCCCTTGCCCAGGACCGTCGTACACACCGGCGCGCCCATCCTCTCGGCCAGCTCGATCAGAAGTTGCGATGCCCGGTAGCGATGGATTTCGATTCCCGCGATCAGCACCGGGTGGCGGCTCTCGTTGAACATGCGTGCGGTTTCGATCGCGGCTTCCTCGACCTTGCGCGCATCCGACTCGCGAAAATGCAGGCGGCCGTCCCATTCGATGATCTCGGCGGGCACCTCGATTTCGCGATCGACCATGTCGCGGTGGATCTCGATGTAGCCGGGGCGCTGTTCCGCCCACACCGCGCGCACCACCTCGTGGAGATCCTGCGCAGCGCGCCGCGGATCGGTGATCACGCGCGATGCGCAGGTGACCTCCTGGAAGATGCGATGCTGCGATTCGATCTCGCGCGCCTGGTGATGGATGAGCGTGCCGAGCTTGCGCTCCTCCTCGCCGGGTCCGCCCGAGAAGATAAGCAGCGGCACCCGCTCCGAGAACGATCCCGCCACCGGATTCACCGTGTTGTGGCCGCCTGCGCCGTAGGTCACGCAAATGACCCCGATCCGGCCGGTCGCGCGCGCGTAGCCGTCGGCGGCGAAGCCGACCCCCGGCTCGTGCGACAGCGTCACGACTTTCATCCCGTGCTTGCGGCCCAGCGCGAAGAACAGCTTCAGCGCGAGGTCGCCCGGGATTCCGAAAATGTGATCGACCCTGATCTTGCCGAGATAGGCGATCAGGAAGTCACCCAGGGGCATGTGCCGTTTCAATCCGCCGTCCTCCTCCCCTGCCTGATCGCATCTTAACAGAAAACCGCGCCCACAGGCCGCCGCCGGAGGTGAGACCTTGGCCGCGGCGCTGTGCTAGTGTAACTCACATAGGGGAGCCCCCTGATGTTCCGATCGTTATTGCGGATGCAATTGCTCTCGCCGGTAAAGCTTGGCCGGATGGCCGTTTACCTGCCGCAGTTCGTCCGCGTCTTCTTCGCCCTGATGACCGATGCACGGGTGGGAATTCTCGCCAAACTGGTTCCCCTGCTGGCGGTCCTCCTGATGCTGACGCCGCCGGCGCTCGAGCTCGACTTCATCCCGGTGATCGGCGAACTGGACTGGCTGCTGGTCGGCTTCCTTGCGCTCAAGCTCTTCGTCTGGCTCTGCCCGCCGCACGTGGTGCGCGAGCACGTGAGCCGGATCGCGCGGGGCGCGTAAGCAAGCACGCTGATGCGACCGCGATTCATCGTGATTGGCCTGGCGGCGATCGTTGTCGTCGCTTTGCTGGTGCTGGGCCTGGCCGATCAGTTCTTCGTGGATCTCCTTTGGTTCCGGTCGCTGGGTTACGGCCACGTGTTCGCGACGGTAATCGGCGCCGAGGTCGCGATTTTCGCCGCGGTCTGGCTCGTCGCATTCATCGCGATTGCCGCAAGCGGACTTGCGGCGGTGGCATTGAGCCACGATCGCGAACGGCTCCACGTCGTGCGCCGTCCCGACGAGATGACCGAGGTGAATCTGCCCGAACTCATCCGCGCGCTCGGCGAGCGCGTGCCCTGGCGGCTGCTGGTGGCCGCCGTCTCGGCGGCGCTGGCGATTTTCGTCGCGCAGGGCGAGGCGGGCGGGTGGGATATCTACCTCAAGGCGATCTACCGCGTACCCTTCGGCATCACGGAGCCCGCGTTCGGAAACGACGTCGGGTTCTACCTCTTCACCCTGCCTCTGCTCGAGGACCTGCGCGATTTGCTGATGCTGATCATTTTCCTTGCCGCGGCGGTTGCGGCGGGGGTGTACTGGGCGCGCGGCTCGATCGATTTTCGCGAATCGCCGCCGCAAATCTCACCCGCCGCCGCCGGGCATCTGTCGGTGCTGCTGGGGATGTTCTTCCTCCACCGCGCGATGAATTACTGGCTCGCCCGGTTCGGACTCCTGCTGCATACCAATGGCGTCGTGTTCGGCCTTCGCTATGTCGATCGGATTCTATGGCAGCCGGGACTCTGGCTGCTGGCCGTGCTGGCGGTCGGCGCGGCGGTGCTGTGTTTCTCGAACGTCACCGAGGGAGCGGTCCGCCGCCCGGTAATAGCCGCGGTGGCGGTATTTGGCCCGGCGCTCGTGCTGAATCTGATTCAGCCGATTGTCGAGCGGCTGTGGGTCAAGCCCGACGAGTTGCACGTCGAGCGTCCCTATCTCGAGCGGAACATCGCGATGACGCGTCACGCGTACCAGCTTGACGGCGTGGATGTGAAGCCCTTTGCCGGACGGGGCACGCTCACGCTTGCCGCGATGAAGGAGGACTCCCCCACCGTCGACAACATCCGGCTGTGGGATCCGCGTCCGCTTATCGCGACTTACCGCCAGCTCCAGGAAATCCGCCTCTACTACGATTTTCGCGACGTCGATATCGACCGGTATCTGATCGGCGGCAAATACACCGAGGTGATGTTGTCCGCGCGCGAGATGAACGTCGATGCGCTCCCCGAAAATGCGCAGACCTGGGTCAATGCGCATCTCAAGTTCACCCACGGCGCCGGAATCACGATGAGCCCGGTGAATGCGAAAGATGCCGAGGGCCTGCCAATCTTTTACATCAAGGACATCCCGCCGCAGTCCGACGTGGGTCTCAAGATCACGCAGCCCGCGATTTATTTCGGAGGGGAGCGCGACAACTATTGCCTGGTCAATTCGGCGACGCCCGAGTTCGACTATCCTCGCGGCGCCGAGAACGCGTTCTCCTTCTACACGGGAAAGGGCGGCGTTCCGATCGCCGGGCTGTGGCGCCGCCTGCTGTTCAGCTACTACTACAAGGACATCAACCTGCTCGTCACCGACAACATCGTGCCGAAGACCCGGATCATGTTCCGGCGCAACCTGTCGGACCGGGTCTCAACGCTCGCGCCGTTTCTCACCCTCGATCACGATCCGTACCCGGTCATCCACGACGGGCGGATCATCTGGATCCAGGACGCCTATACCGCCAGCGACCATTACCCGTACTCGCAGCGCAATTCATACCAGTTCTCCAGCGACACCCCGTCCGTGATCAACTACATGCGCAACAGCGTGAAAGTGGTGATCGACGCCGTCGATGGCACGACCGATTTTTTCGTCGCCGACCCCGACGATCCGATCATCCGCACCTGGCAGAAAATTTTCCCGGTGCTGTTCAAGCCGCTCTCCGAGATGCCGGCCGACATCCGCGCGCACATCCGCTATCCCGAGGATTTCTTTCTCGTGCAGGCCGATGTCTATCGCACTTACCACATGACCGACCCGCAGGTGTTCTACAATCGCGAGGACCTGTGGGGCTTCCCGCGTGAGAACTACAGCGGGCAGACGGTGCAGATGCAGCCCTATTACGTGGTGATGCGCCTGCCGGACGAGCCGCACGAGGAGTACATCCTGATGCTGCCGATGGTGCCGTCGGGACGCGACAACATGATCTCGTGGCTCGCGGCGCGCTGCGATGGCTCCGACTACGGGCACCTGTTCGAGTTCTCATTCTCGAAGGACCGGCTCTTCTACGGGCCGTACCAGATCCAGGCGCGCATCAATCAGAGTCCGGACATCTCGCGCCAGTTGTCGCTGTGGAACCAGATGGGGTCGAAGGTCCTGCTCGGCAATCTGCTCGTGATCCCGATCCAGGATTCGCTGCTCTACGTCGAGCCGCTCTACATCCGGGCGGAGAACGGGCAGCTTCCCGAGATGCAGCGGGTGATCGCGTCGTACAGCGATCGGACCGTGATGGGCGACACGCTTCAATCGGCGCTGGAGGGCCTGTTCCCGGGCGGTGCCGCGCCTCCGGCGACGATCACGGCGGCTGCTGCTCCTGCGCAGCCCGCCGCTGCACCCGCACCAGTTTTAGTCCCGCCGCCTGCGGCGGGCGGTCTGGCGGGCGCGTCGGCTCATTACAACCGCGCGCTCGATGCGCTCAAGGCGGGGGACTGGACCAGGTTCGGCGCGGAAATGGAGGCGCTCGGGCGGGAGCTCGGACAGCCGCCCGGCCCGACACAGCATTAGCGCCGCCAGGACCCGGCGGCGCATGAAAGGGGGGACCGCGTGAGTGATGCTGGCGCATTCACGCAACCGGCGGCGACCGCCGCGGGCCGCGACGCGCAGGGCGCGGAGCTTCACGCGCGCCTGACGCAGCTTGCGGACTCAGCTCGCACTTCGCTCTCCGCCACTCTCTGCATCATCGACTGGCAGACCGGAAACGCCGCGGGCGAGGTTCGCAGCACCGCCAACGCATCGGCATCCGACGCTGCGGCGAGGACGGCCCTGCGGGCGCTCGATGCGCACGCGGCGGCGCAGGCGAGCGCATTCGCCGGGACGGTCGCGGACGATGGCGTCGGCGAGATAATTCTCGCCCGTGATGATCTTGCGGCAATCTCGAGCGCAGCCGCGCTCACCGGGGAGCGGGCGGAAATCTGCGCGGCGTCCTTCGCCGATGGCGGCTGCACGGTCCGCGCCGCGTTGATTGTTCCTGCCGGCCGGCGGGAATCCGAAATTAAAGCATCGCTTCAAATCCTTGGGCGGGCGGCGCTGGCCGCGGTTTCCGCCAGCGGTGCGGAATCGTCGCGCGCCTTTTGGAGAAACCGCGCGACCGACGCCCTGGCAAGACTCGCGGAGGTTGGCTCCGCGGCGAGCGCGGCCGAGCGCGCGCGCATCGAGGCCGATGGCGTGATTAAGACGCTTGCGCGGGCGGGCAGCCGCGATTGCTTCGCGCTGCTGGGCGCAGCGATCGCCGGTGCGTGCGGGTGCGACGGATGGATCGTGGCGGCGGTTCGCGATGGCCAGTTGGCGATTGCCGCGGGTTCGCCCGGCATCGCGACACCTTCGAATCTTGCCTCCGCGGGCGCGATCGCAGAGAGCTTCCGAAGCGGCCGGGCTATCGAGTGCGATCCGGCCGGCGGCCCGGCCCGATCTTTCGCCGAGGATCGCGTGTTTCGACGGCCGTGGATCGCGATTCCCTTCGACCGCGGCGCGATCGCGCTCGCATCGCGGCGCGCAATTGCCGCCGAGGCGCGCGCAAAGGCGGAGGCGATCGCGGCGGGCATCGGCCCGCTCGTCCGGGCGTGGACGGCCGAGGACGATCTCGCGCGCCACCGCGCGCTGGTGCAGCGGCTGGCGCTCAGGATGTTTCGGGCGATCGATGAGGAGCGCGCGCGAATCGCGCGCGACCTCCACGATGATCAGGCGCAATTGCTGGCCGCGGCGCAGATCGCGCTCGAGGGCGGCCGCGACGAAGCGCGCGCGATTTTCGGCAGGCTCGAAGAGGAGTTGAGAAGCCGCACGCGCGAGCTTCGTCCCGCCACGCTCGGGCGCGCGACCTTGCTCGACGCGATTGCGGGCGAATTCAAGCGGCTTAAGGCGGCGGGAATCGCCGCGCGGCTGGTGCGGCGCGCCGGTGCGAACAAAATCTCGCGGCCGGTCCAGGAGCTGTGCTACCAGGTCGCCCGCGAGGCATTCTCCAACGTGATTCGCCATTCGAGCGCATCCGCCGTCGATGTGGCGATCGAGCGGCGCGCCGGCTCGGTCCGGCTTTCGATCAGCGACAACGGCCGCGGAATGGCGCGCGCGGCCGCCGGCGGCATGGGACTCAAAGGGCTCGCGGAGCGGCTCGAACTGATGGGTGGCCGGCTTGGCGTCGAGTCGAATCCCCGCGGCACCGCGCTCACCGCCGAAATTCCGGAGCCCGAATGATCGAAACGCCGCATCGCATCCGGATTCTCCTTGCCGACGATCACCGCATCCTTCGCGATGCGCTGCGTGCAGTCCTGGAGCCCGAGTGCGAGGTGATCGGAGAGGCGGCGAGCGGCGAGACCGCAGTCGCGCTTGCGGCGCAGCTCAAGCCGCACGTGGTGATACTCGACGTCGGGATGCCGGGGATTGGCGGGCTTGCCGCGGCGCATCGCATCGCACGCCAGGCGCCCGCATCGAAGCTGCTCATCCTCAGCCAATACGACGACGAGGAATACGTGATCGAGGCGCTCGGCGAGGCGAACGCGGCCGGATACCTGGTCAAGACCGATGCGGCCCAGGAATTATTGAATGCGGTGCGCGCGGTGCACGCCGGGCGGCGCTACTTGAGTCCGTCGATCGCGCCGGCGGTATTTTCGCGCCTCCATCGGCCGCCGCAAGGCGAGGGCGCTTTAGGGTCGCGCCTGACCCGCCGCGAGCGCGCGGTGCTGCGGCTCATCGGCGAGGGCGCAACCGCCAAGGACATCGCGCAGCGGCTCGGCATCAGCCCGAAGACCGCGCAGGTCCATCGCGAAAACCTCAAGCAGAAGTTGAATCTTCGCACGACCGCCGCGCTGGTCCGCTACGCGATCAAGCACAAGATCATCCGCCTCGACTGAGGCCGCCTGCGGGTCCTTCTCCCCTTTTTCTGACTGATTATCCCCGTTGTGACTGCGCGGCGGCGCATGCTACGAGGATCGGACCGCTCTCTTGGGAGCGCGTTGCACGCTTGCCGCAATCAGGTTCGACAGGGGAAGTGATATGGCCGAGATCGGACTCTTCGATGCGATTTACAGTGCGCGGTCGCTCAGGCGTTTCAAGCCGGACCCGGTGCCGGACGAAGTCCTGACCAAAGTCCTCGACGCGGCGATTCGCGCGCCGTCGGGCAGCAACCAGCAGACCTGGCTGTTCGTAGTCGTTAAGGATGCGGAGCAGCGCCGCAAGCTCGGCGAGATCTACAAGAAGGCCGGCACGATTGTGCGGCAGCTCTACACGACACGCACTCGCCCGCCGCACATGAGCGAAGAGGCCTACCGCAGGCTCCTCGCCTCCTCGACCTATCTCGTCGATCACATGGGCGATGCTCCCGTGCTTCTCCTTCCCTGTCTCAAGCGGGTCGAGACGCCTGAGCCGCCGAATCTGCGCCCCGAGGCGCGGGCCGCGATGCGCGGGACGGCGCGAAGCGCGGGCTCCAGCATCTATCCGGCCGTGCAGAACATCATCCTCGCTTGCCGCGCGTACGGACTCGGCACCGTGCTGACCACGGTCCACATGTTCTTCGAGGACGAGGTGAAGGCCATACTCGGATTGCCGCCCGAGGTGCAGACTTACGCACTGATGCCGATCGGATATCCGGTGGGCAAGTTCGGGCCGGTCAATCGGCGTCCCGTAAGCGAGGTCGCCGTGCGCGATCGCTACGGCAATCCGTGGCAGGAATGATTCGACCCCGCGCGGCGACTTGCGCCCGCCCGGACGCGGCTCGGCTCAGCCGAGGTGCTGCTTAAAGAACGCGACGGCCTTCGCGAACGCCTCTTTGGCGTGCTGCGGATGATGCGACTGGCGATCGTCGCACATGAACCCGTGATCCGCATCCGCGTAGAATACGACCTCCGCGGACTTGCCCGCCTTCTTGAGCGCATCGCGGAACTTATCCACCTCTGCGATCGGGATGAACGCATCCTTGCCGCCGAAGAATGCGAGCACCGGCGCCTTTAGCCCATCGACGTAATCGATCGGCGCCTTCGCGCCGGGCTGCCGCGATGTGACCATCCCGCCGCCGTAAAATGGAGCGGCCGCCTTGACGTCGCCGTTGCGGCACGCGGTCAGAAACGCGACGCGTCCGCCCATGCAGAATCCGACCGTGCCAACTGCCGGTTTCGCCTCTTTGACCGCCTTCAGATGATCGATCGCTGCGGTCATGTCCTTGACGACCTGCTCGTCGTTGAGCGAACTCATCAACCGCATCACGGCCGGCATATCGGTGTAAGCGACGACGTTGTCGGGCTGGCGGAAATAGAGGTTCGGCGCGAGCGCCACGAAGCCCTCGGCGGCGAACCGGTCGGTGATGCTCTTGATGTGGTCGTTGAGGCCAAACGCCTCCATCACGACGACCAAAGCGGGGTAGGGGCCGCCCGAGGCGGGACGCGCCAGATGGGCCGGCATCTTCTCGCTTCCCGTCTGTACCGTTATTTCCTGCGAGACGACTTCCATAACGTTACCTCCTGACCGGAATGCGCGCGGCCGGGCCGGTCGGCGCCCGCTGGACGATTTCGCGCGCAGCCCGGGGCCACGATTCGCACATCCGGCGATTTTGTCTCACACAAGCGCTCCGCGCTCAAGCGCGCCATCTCGCGCGGCGGCCACGCCCGCCGGTACTATACGGACCAACCTTGGCTGTTCCAACATGATCCCCCTGCGCGACAGCGCGGCACCGCGCCGCCTTACGCCGGTGAACGCCGGATTGCTTGCGGCGAACGTGGCGGTCTTCATCCATGAGTTGTCGCTGGGGCCTCGCGTCGAGGGCTTCATCGCGCGATTCGCGATGGTGCCGGCGGTGGTCGCGGGCTGGAGCGGCGCGGTACCGCCGGAGCAATTCCCGATGGCCGGCGGCGGGCTGTGGCCGCCGGCGACGCTCCTCAGTTCGCTGTTCGTCCATGCCGGATTTCCCCATATCGCCGGCAACATGCTCTATCTCTTCATCTTCGGCGCTGCGGTCGAGTACCGGATGGGATCGCTTCGCTATCTGTGCTTCTATGCGGCGTCGGGAATTGCTGCGGGACTCGCGACGATCGCGATGGCGCCCACGTCGCCAATCCCGGTCATCGGCGCATCGGGCGCGATCGCAGGCGTTCTCGGCGCGTATTTCATCCTCTACCCGCGCGGGCGAATCCTGACCTTGCTTCCGATCTTCATTTTCATTCAGATCGTCGAGATTCCCGCGGTGCTGTACCTGCTCCTGTGGTTTGCGGTGCAACTCTACGCCGGGCTTCAGACCGAAACCCGCGGCGCGCTGGTGGGCGGGGTCGCATGGTGGGCGCACGTCGGCGGATTCCTGTTCGGGGTCGCGCTGGGGCCGATCCTGGCGCGCAGACGCCCGCGGCGACGATAGCTGTGGATGGCCTGTTGGCGCGATGTGAAGAAAAATATCGGCCAATCGATTGTTATGGCTTGAGCGTGCAGCCCAGAAGCCGATAATCTTTTATCCAGCGACCTTCGCGCACATCTTGAGGGTGGTGGCAAAGTGGCGGACGGTGCGGACGATATCCTAAGGCGCGTTCCCCCGCAGAACATAGAGGCCGAGCAGTCGGTGCTGGGAGCGATCCTGCTCGACAACGACGCGATCAACCAGGCGCTGGAAATCCTGGCCACGGAGGATTTCTACCGCGAGGCTCATCGCGAGATCTTCCGCGTGATGGTCGAGATCACCGACCGAAGCCAGCCGGTGGATGCGATCACGCTCACGGATGCGCTGCGCACCAGGGGCGTGCTCGAGACGATCGGCGGCGCAGCGTACATCGCGGAGCTGACCGCGCTCGTGCCGACTGCGGCCAACGTGGCGCATTACGCGCGAATCGTGCGCGAGAAGGCCGTGCTGCGAAGCCTCGCCTCGGTGGCGACCCAGATCGCCTCCGGCGCATACGATCAGCCGGCCAACGTCGATGAGTTCCTCGACGAGGCCGAGCATCGCGTCTTCGAAATCTCCGAGCAGCGCATCCGCCCGGCGTTCCACACGATGCCGGAGCTGACGCGCGACTCCCTCAAGCTCATCGAGCGGCTCTACGAGCGCAAGGAACTCGTCACCGGCGTTCCGACCGGGTTCGTCGATCTCGACCGCATAACGGCCGGCCTCCAGCCGTCCGACCTGGTGATCATCGCGGCGCGCCCATCGATGGGAAAGACGGCGCTCGCACTCAACATCGCGGCGCACGCCGCGGTCGAAGCGGAGCCGCGCCTGGGAGTGGCGTTCTTCTCGCTCGAGATGTCGAAGGAGCAGCTCGTGCTGCGGCTGCTGTGCTCCGAGGCGCGGGTGGACAGTGCGCGGGCGCGCGCGGGCTACCTGGGCGAGCGCGATTTTCCCAGGCTCGCGCAGGCGGCGGCGCGGCTTTCGGAAGCGAACATGTATATCGACGACTCGTCCGACATCACGCCGATCCAGTTGAAGGCCAAGTGCCGGCGCCTCAAGCGCGAGCGCGCCAGCAACCTGGGCCTCGTGATAATCGATTATCTTCAGTTGATGCGCGCGGCGCGGCCGGGCGAGTCGCGCGAGAAGGAAATCGCGGAAATCTCGCGCTCGATGAAGGCGCTCGCCAAGGAACTCAAGGTGCCGGTGGTCGCGCTGTCGCAGCTCAATCGCCAGGTCGAGACGCGGCCCGACCGCCGCCCGCTGCTCGCCGACCTTCGCGAGTCGGGCGCGCTCGAGCAGGATGCCGACGTGATCGCATTCATCTACCGCGACGAGATGTACCATCGCGACAGCAAGGAAGCCGGCGTTGCCGAGGTGATAATCGCCAAGCAGCGCAACGGCCCCACCGACGTCGCGAAGCTCACCTACTTGAGCCAGTACACTCGCTTCGAGAACTACGCACCCGACGCGGGCGTCTTCGAAGATACCGGCAATTGATCGAGGCTTGCGGGCGGGAGGGCGCGCGTCGAGCCAGGTGAATGGCGGCGGCTTGCGCGCCGGAGCCGCGGATTAGGGATCGAGATCGGTCATCCCGATGCGCGGCGCGCCAACCAGCGCCACCATCTTTCCCTCGGGTGCGCGATTCTCCGCCATCGCCTGATGGCATTCCGCGATCTCGTCGAATCGATAGGTCTTGGCGAGGCAGGGATCGATTTTCCCGGCGACGACGAGATCGTTGAACGCGTATGCCTGCTCATCGTTGGCGAAGTGCGAGCCCTGCAATCGCTTCTGGCGCATCCAGAGGTAGCGCAAGTCGGCCACCGCGTTATAACCGGTGGTGCCCGCGCAAATCACGACCATCCCGCCCGTATCGCATACGAAAACCGAAGTCGGGATCGTGTCTTCGCCAGGATGCTCGAACACGATGCGCGGGTTTTTGCGCTCGCCGACGACCTCCCAGATTGCCTGGCCGAACCTGCGGCATTCGGCTGCCCACTTGTTGTAATTCTCGGTGTCCTTCCAGTGCGGCATCATCCCCCAGTGGTTGAATTTCTTCCGGTTGATGCAGCCCGCGGCGCCGAGCCGGATGCAGAAGTCCGCCTTGCGATCTTCACCGACCACTCCCACCGGAATGCCACCCTCGGCCCTGACGATTTGGATCGCCATGCAGCCCAAGCCGCCCGATGCTCCCCAGATCAGGACGACGTCGCTGCGCCGGACCGTGTTCGGCGGCCATCCCATCAGCATCCGGAACGCGGTCGCGCCGACCAGCGTCGGTCCTGCGGCCTCCTCCCAGGTGAGGTGTTTGGCCTTGGGCATGCACTGATGCGCCTGGACGCGGGTGAACTGTGCGAAACTGCCCCAGTTGGTTTCGAACCCCCAAATCTTGAAGGAGGGGTCGTACATGGGGTCCTCGCCCCTACGCACTGCCGGGCAATCCGGCTCCCACACGCCGCAGTGGATGACGACGCGATCGCCGACCTTCACGTTTTTCACATCGCTGCCGATCGCATAGACGATTCCCGACGCATCGCTGCCCCCGATATGGAAGTCGGCGTGGTCGTATTTTGCCTTCTGGCGCGCGGCGATGACGTCCAGCGGCGATCCCAGCGCTGCCCACACATTGTTGAAGTTGATTCCGGCCGCCATCACGTACACCAGCACCTCGTCGGGCTTGATGCTGGGCACCGGCATTTTTTCGATCTTGAACGCCTGCCTCGGATGCCCATAGCGGTCGCGGCGGATGACCTGGGCGTACATGTGTTTGGGAACCTGCCCGATCGGTGGTATCTCGCCGATTTCGCAGATATCCCTTTGGTTCATTCCGATTGGCGGATGCGCGCTGGCCGCAGGCGTGCTGGCCGCAACTTTCAGGCGGGGCCGCAATGGAAAATCAGGTTGCTGCCCAATCATAGAGAGAATTAGCTATCTGCTATTTCAATGGGTGACAACAGGGAAATTTCAAGCGCCAGGATGCACGAAGCGCCGGTCCAAATCGTCCGTTGACGCGCATATGCAATTTCCATAAAAAACCAACGCGGCCTCGGATTGAGTGGCGCAAGCGCCACGCCGGCCCGAACCCGCTAAAATACGGACGCAGGCGCGCTCGAGCGCAGCGCGTCCAGCCTGGCGCGTATGGCGATACGAAAAATCGAACGGGGGCACTACTTCGAGGACTTCGAAGTCGATCGCGTTTTCAAACATCACTGGGGCCGCACGATTACCGATGGCGACAACGCGCTCTTTTCGAGCGTCACGATGAACTTCAATCCGATTTATTTTAATCGCGAGTATGCGCGCGCGCTCGGCTACCAGGGCGTCGTCGTGAACCACATGCTCGTGATGAACGTGGTGTTCGGGCTTTCGGTCGAGGACCTGAGCGAACGCGCGATCGCACACCTCGGTTACGAGAAGCTCCGGTTTCTCGCCACCGTCTATCCGGGCGACACGCTCACATCGGAGTCGGTCGTGCTTTCCAAACGCGATACTTCGCGGCCCGACCGGGGCGTGGTCAAATTTCGCACGACCGGCTGCAACCAGCGCGGCGAAAAGGTGCTCGAATACGAGCGGCCGGTCCTGATTCGCAAGCGAAGCGTGAAAGCGGAGTAATCGAACGATGGCGCTGGTTACGCCCGAACATGACGAAATCCGCCGCTCGGTCCGGGAGTTCGTGGAGTCCGAAGTGAAACCGGTCGCCAACGATCTCGACCGCCAGAACCAGGAAATCCCCGAGCACATCATCCGCAAGATGGCCGAGCTCGGGTACTTCGGCGTGATCTTCCCCGCCGAGGAGGGCGGGCTCGGGCTCGATTACATCTCGATGGCGATCGTTACCGAGGAGCTGTCGCGCGGATGGCTCTCGGTCGGCTCGGTGATGACGCGCAATCTCATCACGGGCGCGCTCATCAGCGCCAATGGCACCGACGAGCAGAAAAAGCGCCTGCTGCCGAAAATCGCGCACGGCGAAATCCTCACCGCAGCCGCATTCACGGAGCCCGATTCCGGCTCCGACACGGCGTCATTCAAGACGCGCGCAGTGCGCCGGGGCGATGGGTACCGGATCACGGGCGCCAAGATGTGGTGCACGTTCGCCAATCGCGCGCACATGCTGGCGGTGATGGTGCGGACCGACCCGGACCTGTCCAAGCGCCATCGAGGGCTCTCCCTGCTGCTGTTCGAGAAGACCCCCGGCGACGGCTTCAAGCCGCCCGAGCTTACCGGCTCGCCGATCCCGACGATCGGGTATCACGGGATGCGCAGTTACGCGCTTTCATTCGACGATGCGTACGCGCCGGCGGCGAATCTGATCGGCGGCGTCGAGGGGCGCGGATTCTACCAGCTCATGGCGACCTACGAGTCGGCGCGAATCCAGACCGCGGCGCGCGGCGTCGGGGTGGCGCAGGCGGCGTTCGAGTGCGCAGTGCGCTATGCGAAACAGCGCACGCAATTCGGCCAGCCGATCGGTGATTTCCAGGTGATTCGCCACAAGCTCGCGCACATGGCGGTCGAGATCGAGGCCGGCCGCCAGCTCTGCTACTTCGCCGCATCGCAGAAGGACACCGGCAAGCGATGCGATTACGAGGCGGGACTGGCCAAGGCGTTCGCCGCGGAGATGGCCGAGCGCGTCTCGCGCGAGGCGATGCAGATCCACGGCGGGTACGGCTATTCGATGGAGTTCGAGGCGCAGCGCTTCTGGCGCGACGCGCGGGTGCTGTCGATCTTCGAGGGCACCAGCGAGATCCAGTACGAGGTGATCGGGCGGCGCATCATGGAGCAGCCGATCTGAAGAGAGTCCGCGTGCGATGAGCATCACCAGCGACGGCAGCTACTTCGAGGATTTCAACGTCGGCGACACGCTGATCCATCAGCGCGGGCGCACGATCACCGAGATGGACAATCACATGTTCACCTCGCTGGTGATGAACACGGCCGAGCTGCACTTCAACCAGGACATGGTGGAAAAGGATCCTGCAACTTATTACAACGGCCGTCGCGTCGTTTACGGCGGCGTGGTGCTCGCATTCACCGTCGGGCTCGCATCCGAGGATACCAGCGAGAACGCGATCGCCGAGGTCGAGATGGACAACGGGCGCCACACCAACCCGGTCTTTCATGGCGACACGATTTACGCCGAGTCCACCGTGCTCGAAAAGCGTGATGCGGATCGTCCCGATGCGGGACTGGTCAAGTTCAAGCTGGTCGGGAAGAAGCCCGATGGCGCCGTGGTGGTCGAAATCGAACGCACGCTGCTAATCAAAAGGAAATCGCACTGGCTCAAGCGCGCCTGACGCCGCCGGGGCGCATCTCAGCGGAGAAGACAAACAGAAATGTATATTCTCGACAATGGCGCCCGATTCGTCATCCCGCGCACCGAGATGACCTATCCCGGTCACAGCCTCAAGCTCCATCAGAACGCCGCTGACGCCGTCAAATCGCCCGTCGATCATGTCATGGCGGACTTCGAGGATGCCTGCCCGTACGAATTCAAGGGCGACAAGAGCCGCCGCGTGATGGTCGAGGCGCTCACCACGCTGGATTTCGGAAAGAAGGTCGTGACCGTGCGCCCCAACAACATCCACTCGCCATTTTTCAAGGGCGACATGGAAGCGGTGATGCTGGGAGCGCCGAACCGGTTCCACGGGATCATGTTGCCCAAGACGCGCGGCGCCGAGGATATCCGCGCGCTCGCCGCACTGCTCGACGATCTCGAAAAGCGCGGCGGCTGGAAATACCGCGTGCAAATCGAGTCGCTGATCGAGACCCCGCACGGGCTGGTGAACGCTTACGAAATCGCGACCGCCTCCGACCGCATGTGCGGACTGGTGTTCGGGATCGCCGACTTCGCAGCGAGCATCGGCGTGCGCGAAATCCTCGAGAACCAGAATCTGAACTTTGCCTACGCCAAGCAGGCGGTGGTCGTCGCGGCGAAGGCGGCGGGCCTGCACGCGATCGACAACGTGTACTTAAAACTGTGGCGCGCGGACGACCCGCCCGAGCGCGTCGCGGAGATTAAGAAGGGGCTTCGCGCCAAGAACCTCGGCTCCGCCGCAATCGGGATGGACGGAACCTGGGTGATTCATCCGCAGCAGGCCGAAATTTGCAACGAGTGCTACACGCCGACCGCCGCGCAGGTCGAAGAGGCCCGGCGGATCGTGAAGCTCTACCACGAGAAGGGCGGCGGCTCGATGGCGGATCCGAAATCGGGCGAGATGATCGATGAGGCGACGATCAAAATCGCGCTGATGGATCTCGCCAAGGGCGCGCAGGCCGGGCTGGTGAGCGACGAAGAACTTCGCGAGTGGTCGTCGAAGAGCAAGGCGATCACCGGCTACGACATCCTTGAAATGATGCGCCGCGTCGGCTAACGCGCGCAGCCGCGTTCCGGCCGGACCGCGCCAGGTCAGGGGACCGGGGCCGCGCCGACCAGCCCGGCGGCCTCATCGAAGCCGAGCACCAGGTTCAGGTTCTGGATCGCCTGCCCGGCGGCGCCCTTGCCCAGATTGTCGATCGCGGTCAGCGCGACCAGCGTCTGGGAGCGGCGGTCGAGCACGAAGGCCAGCTCGCAAAGGTTCGTCGCGCGCACGTTGCGCAGCTCCGGCAGCTCGCCGGGCTTGAGGATTCGCACGAACCGCGATTTCGCGAAGCTTGCTTCGAAGGCCGCGCGCACGTCGTGCTCGGTCGTGCCCGCGCGCGGGCGCATGAAAATCGAGGTGAGGATCCCGCGCGTCACCGGGAGCAGATGCGGCACGAACATCACGGCCACCTCGCGCCCGAGCGCCGTGCCGATCTCCTGCTCCATCTCGGGCGTATGGCGATGAGTGCCGACGTTGTACGGGCGGAAGTTCTCATTGACCTCCGCGAAGAGCTGCTCGATCGACGCGGCGCGGCGCGCCCCGGTGGTGCCCGACTTCGCATCGATCACGATCGATGAAGGCTCGATGAGGTCGCGCTTGATGAGCGGCAGCAGCGCGAGCAGCGCGCCGGTCGGGTAACATCCGGGATTCGCGACCAGGCGCGCCTCGCGCAGTTCCGCGCGGTGGAATTCGCTGAGCCCGTAAATCGCTTCCTTCAGCAGCGCCGGCGCCGGATGTTCGACTCCGTAAGTCGCGCGATAAACCGCGGGATCCTTGAGCCTGAAGTCCGCGGAGAAATCGATCACTTTCAGGCCGCCCTTTATCAAATCGGCGACCATTTGCGTGCCGGTCTTCTCGGGCAGGCAGGTGAGCGCCACCTCCGCACGTCCCTTCACCAGCTCCGGGCGCAAGTCCTCGAAGGGTGGCAGATCGATGCCTGCGAGATGACGGTAAACGTCCGCGACTTCGCGGCCTGCGTAATGCTCGGAGGTAAGAACGCTGAGTTCGACGAACGGATGGGTGGCGAGCAGGCGGACCGCCTCGATTCCGGAGTATCCGGATGCGCCGACAATCGCGACTTTGATCCTTTCGGGAGCAACCATCGGGGAATTCAGCACGCTCCAATCGGGAATTTATACAGACTTAACCCAAGTATCACGAAGTGGATCGCGGAACCAGTTGTCACTTATGGTCGAATTCGAACACCACCTCGGCGGGCGGACCGCCGCCCGCATCGTGGAGCTTCTCGAGGTAAAGTCCCACGACCTCGTCGCCGGGATGCTGTTGGCGGAGTACTTCGAGCTGCTCGCGCGCCGCACCCGCATCGCCGCGATTGAGGAAATCGATCGCCCGCTCGAATTGCCGATAAAATGCCGAATCGACGCCGTCGTTGGCGTGCGCGACAACCTCGACCACCGGCACTGCCTGGGTCTTGCCCTTGACGCGCACCCGCCCGATGTCGCGCGAGAGGTAGCCGCCGGCCGCCTGGTCGAAGGCGGTCTTGTTCACCAGCAGGTGCACCTTGAAGTTTCGCGTGAGACCCTCCAGGCGCGAGGCCAGATTGACCGTGTCGCCGATTACCGAGTAGTCGAAGCGGCGCGCGCCGCCGAAGTTGCCCACGATCGCCTCTCCGGTGGCGATTCCAACCCCGATATCGATGTCGGCGAAGCGCGCATCGCGCTGCCTGAGCGACTTGAGTTCGGTGAGCATCGCAAGCCCCGCCTCGATCGCGGCGCGCGCGTGATTCTCCACTTCGACCGGCGCGCCCCAGAACGCCATGATCCCATCGCCGCGAATCTTGTCCACCACGCCGCCGCTCTCCAGGATGCGATCGGTCATCGTGGTCATGTAATCGTTCAGCAGCGCGACCAGCGCGGCGGGATCGGTGCGCTCAGAAAGCCCCGTATAATTCACGATATCGGCAAACAGGATCGTCAGGACGCGGCGGTCGCCGCCGAGCTTCAGTCCGCCCGGATTATCCACTACCGACGCGATCACGTTCGGATGGAGATAATGTTCGAAGGCGTGACGCAGGTAGCGCTTTTCGAGGCCCTCGGTCAGATACCGGTAGGTGGCGACGACGAAATAGCTGAGCCCGGCCACTACTACCGGCAGCACGATTCCGATCAGCACGCCATCGCTGATCAGAATATATTGCGCGAATGCCAGGTACGCGCCGCCCATCACGATCGCGCCCGCCAGCGCCCACAGCGACGCGAGCGACGCGCCAGCCAGCGCGATGCCGACCCCCAGGATGATCGCGGCCAAGCGCTCCACCGCCTTGGTTCCGGTGGTGGATCGGCGGATGAAATCGCCCGCGAGCACCGCATCGATCGCGTTGGCGTGTATCTCGACGCGCGGAAACTCCGGTCCCCCGGGGGTCACCGCGCGATCGCCGAGCCCCTTTCCCTCCACTCCTATCAGAACGATTTTCCCGGCCAGTTGCCCGGGCGCAACCGCGTGATTGATCACGTCGATCGCCGACAGGTGGGGGAAGCTCTCCGCCGGCCCCCGATAGCTCACCATCATGCTGCAGATCGCATCCACGGGCAGCACAATATCGCCCATCGATACGCCCTCGACGCCGTCCGGCCCGAGATCGAGCCTCGCCGGCGGGCTTCCCTCGTACGCGCTGAGCACGCTCATGAAGAACGGGATGCGGTAGCGGTTGTGAAAGCGGATGGCGGTGAGTTCGGTGCGGATCTCGCCGTCGGCGTCGCCCTCGATATCGACGAAACCCGTGCCCTTGACCGCGCGATTGAGAACCCCAACCGGCGGCAAATAGGAGTCCGCGTGCAAAAGCTCGGGCATCGCGCCCGCCGCCTGATGAACGATGCTGTACTCCATCGGGCGCGGGCTAATCTCATCGGTGCGGTAGCCCGCCACCAGCGGGCCGGAGAGCGCGCCCCGGCCGTGTGAGCCGAATGCATATCCCAGGACGGTTTTCCCCTGCGCCTGGATCGCATCGGCGAAAGATTGATCCGCGTTGGCGCCGACCATCGATGCGATCTGATCGTCGCGCATCCCGATCGATTTGAGCCGCGCCGCAACCGCCTCGCGTTCGCGATCGCCCGAGTCGGATTCCGAGAAAATAATGTCGTACCCGACGGCGGCGGCCTTATATTCCCGCAGCGCATCCTCCAGCCGCGCGAGCACCCCGCGCGACCACGGCCACTGGCCTATCTGCGCGATGCTACGGTCGTCGATCGCGACGATTACGACCTTCCCGGTGCGTGCGCGCGCCGGTCGCGCGTAGGTCTGGAAGTCGGAAGCGACAAGTTCGGCTCGCTCGAATGCCGAGGGGAAAACGTAATGGAGGACGAAAGCAGCGGCGATCGCACCCAGCCCGAGCGCAAAGGTGCGCCAGGAGAATTTCTGGAGGATGTGCGAAGCCGTCTGCGGCTTTTGGGCCATCGCGACCTCGCGCAAAGCTTAGCGCGCCGCCGGGAGACCTGCTAACCGGGGAATCGCTCCGGTCCCAGGCGTTGCGCCGCGATGCGCCGGGGCATGACGCGCAGCGCGCGATTCGCTAACGCTTGGAGTATTGCGGACGCTTGCGCGCCTTGTGGCGGCCGTACTTCTTGCGTTCGACCTCGCGCGGATCGCGCGTCAGCAGCTCCGCCTTCCTCAGCGCCGGACGGAGCGCCTCGGAGATCTGGAGCAGCGCCCGCGAGATGCCCAGCCGGACCGCATCGGCCTGCGCGGAAATTCCGCCGCCGGTGACATTCGCGATGATGTCGTACTGATTCTTGGTCTCGGTGAGTTCGAACGGCTCGAGGATCCTCATCTGGGCCGTGTCGCGCGGGAAATAGTCCTTGAGCTCGCGGTCGTTAATCGAGATGTTCCCGCCGCCGGGCAGCATGCGTACGCGCGCAACCGCGCTCTTGCGCCGGCCGGTACTCCAGACGATGTTCTTCTTTTCTGCCATGGATTATGAGCGCCTCGTTCAGAGCTTGACGGGCTCGGGCTTTTGCGCGCCGTGCGGATGGTCGGCGCCGCGATAGACCTTGAGCTTGGTGAATAGCTGCCGCCCGAGCCGATTCTTCGGCAGCATCCCGCGCACCGCCATCTCGACCAGCCGCTCTGGCCTCGTCTCGAGCAGCTTGCCCGCGGCGGTGCTCCTGACCCCGCCCGGATAGCCGGTGTGGCGTCGATAAATCTTGCCAATCGTTTTGGAGCCGGTGAGCTTGACCTGGCCCGCATTGATCACGATCACGAAGTCGCCGGCATCCTGGTTGGGAGTGAAGTCGGGGCGATGTTTGCCGCGCAGGATGCTGGCGGCGCGCGATGCGACGCGGCCGAGCGCGCGCTCGCTCGCATCAATCAACAACCATCGCCGGCCCTTGAGCGCCGACTCGTGCGAGAGGCTTCTGGTTTGTTCAGTCAGCTTCAATCTCGTTCACCTGTGGCGCGCGCCTGCGAGCGGTCGCAGCTCGCTCGGGCGCGCTGAACTCGGTATGGCGGGGCCGATGGGATTTGAACCCACGACTTCCGACGTGACAGGCCGGCGTTCTAACCGGGCTGAACTACGACCCCGCCTGAACCATCCTTTGTTACATTTTCTGTCGAGCGGAGCAACTAAGCTTCGAACACGATGGCGTGCGCATGGAAAATATTCTAGCGCGGCGGCGATGTTCAGGCTCGTGCCCTCCGGTGCCTCGGCCATCCGCATTCACAGATCGAGAAGCGTGAAATTACGCGGCTAGTGCGGCGCGCAACTTGCTCTGCCGCGACGGCTGACCTATTGTGGGGCGTGTTCTAGGGCCTGGTCCGTGAAGTATCGCTTAACTGACCGCTTCCGGATATGAAGCGGACCTTCTAGAATCGTCTCGCACCTATGTGGATCGTCAGTCTAGCGTTGCGCCGGCCATTGTCGGTCGCGGTGATGGCCGCGCTGATGCTCGTCCTTGGGCTGCTCTCCTTCTCCCTGATGAACATAGACATCTTCCCGGCGATCAACATGCCGGTGGTGCTCGTTCTGTGGAACTATTCGGGCCTGCCCCCGATCGACATGGAGCGGCGCGTGGTCTGGATTACCGAGCGCGCGTTTTCCACCACGGTCAATGGAATCGAGCATATCGAGTCCGAGTCGCTCGCCGGCGCCGGGCTCATCAAGGTTTATTTCCATCCCGGTGAGACGGTTGCGGGCGCGATCGCGCAAATGAGCGGGGTCTCGGAGTCGATCCTGAAAATCATGCCGCCCGGGATGGTGGCCCCCAACATCATCGACTTCAACGCCGCCAACGTCCCGGTGATTCAGCTCAACCTTTACTCCGAGACGCTCAGCGAGCAGGCCCTGTTCGATTACGGCATCAACTTCATCCGCCCCAAGCTGTTCACGATTGAAGGGCTCTCGGCGCCATCGCCGTTCGGCGGGCGCAGCCGCGCGATAATGGTGAATCTGAACCCGACCGCGATGTATGCGAGCGGGCTTTCGGCCGAGGACGTAAGCGTCGCGCTCGGCGCCACCAACGTCATCATCCCCGCGGGCACGGCCAAGATCGGCAAGCGCGAATACTCGATCGAACTTAACGGCAGTCCGCGGGAGGTCAAGGATTTCAACCAGCTGCCGATCAAGATGGTCGGGCAGACTCCCGTCTTCCTCGGCGACGTCGCGCCGGTCAAGGACGCCCATACGGTGCAGACCAACGTCGTGCGGGTGGACGGCAAGCGCGCGACTTACCTCTCGATCATCAAGCACGCGGCGGCCTCCACGCTCGCGGTGGTGAACCAGGTCAAGGCGGTGATCCCGGAAATCCAGGAGACCGCGCCCAAGGGTTTCAAAATCTCTGTCGCTTTCGACCAGTCGATGTTCGTCCGCGAGAGCCTCTGGGAGGTGGTGCGCGAGGCGCTCAGCGCCGCGTTCCTGGTCGCGTTGATGGTGCTTGTGTTCCTGGGCTCGCCGCGCAGCATGCTCATCGTGATCGCGTCGATTCCTCTTTCGATCCTGACCTCAATCGTCGGGCTGCAGCTTACAGGCCAGACCATCAACATCATGACGCTCGGGGGGCTCGCGCTCGCGGTCGGGATGCTGGTCGATGACGCGACCGTCGCGATCGAGAACATCCACCGCAACCACGCGATGCACAAGCCGCTGCTGGTCGCGATCATTGACGGTGCGCAGCAAATCGCGGCGCCGTCGTTCGTCGGCACGCTCGCGATCTGCATCGTGTTTTTCCCCGTGGTGCTGCTGAGCGGGGTCGCCAAGTACCTGTTCACACCGCTCGCGCTCGCGGTGGTCTACGCGATGCTGACGTCGTACCTGCTGTCGCGCACGCTGGTGCCGGCGATGGCGCGCTACCTGCTCGCGGAGACCCATGAGGAGAACGTCGGCGGCGCCGGGCCGTGGGGCCGCTTCGCCGCCGCGTTCGAGAACGGTTTCGAGCGGCTTAGGGAGCGCTACCGCGGTGCGCTCGGCAAATTTATCGCGCGGCGCACGGTTTCGCTGGTTTGCGTCGCGATCGTGGTTGCGCTCTCGCTGCTGCTGATCCCGATCGTCGGCGAGGATTTCTTTCCTAAAGTGGACGTCGGGATAATGAAATTGCACGTGCGCGCCGCCACCGGCACGCGCATCGAGGAAACCGAGCTGCTGGTCGATGATATCGAGCGGGCGCTTCGCCGCCTCATTCCTCCCGGCGAACTCGACACCATGAGCGACTCGGTCGGACTCCCGTCGAGCTTCAATCTCGCTTACTACCAGACCGACAGTATCGGACCCCAGGACGCCGACATCCTGGTCGCGCTCAAGGAGGGCCATCGGCCGACCGCGGACTACCAGAACCAGATTCGCCGCCTGGTGGCTCGCGATTTTCCGGGCGTCGAGGTGTACTTCCAGGCCGCCGACATCGTGAGCCAGGTGCTCAATTTCGGCCTGCCCGCGGCGATCGACGCGCAGGTGTCCGGCACCGACATCAATTCCGACTACGAGATCGCCGCGCGGCTCAAGGAGGCGATGGCGCTAATCCCGGGGCTCACCGATCTCAGGATCGCGCAGCGGCTCGACTATCCGACGCTCAGGATTAAAGTCGATCGCTCGAAGGCGCTGCAACTTGGCGTGAATGTGACAGAGGTTGCCTCGAGCCTGCTTACGTCGCTCAGCTCGAGCTTCACCCTTGCCCCGAACTTCTGGCTCGACCCGGTGAACGGGGTCAACTACAACGTCATGGTGCAGACGCCGCAGCACGTCGTGGATTCGGTCAACGAGCTCGGCAACACGCCGCTGACGGCGACGTCGGCTGACAGTGCGGCGCCGGCGCCGCAGTTCCTCGCCAATATCGCGGAGATCAGGCAGGACACGGAGCCGGCAGTGATCAACCACTACACCGTCCAGCGCGTGATCGACGTCAATGCCGCGGTGTCGGGGCGCGACCTGGGAGGCGCCTCGGCCGATGTGCAGCGCGCGATCGGCCGCCTCGGCGCACTCCCGCCAGGCACCCACGTCGTGATCCGCGGCCAGAGCCAGGCGATGCGCGAATCCTTCGGCACCCTTGGCGAGGGGCTCATCCTCGCCATCATCCTCGTGTACCTGCTGATGGTCGCGAACTATCAGTCCTGGCTTGAACCATTCCTTATCATGCTGGCGGTGCCCGGGGCGTTCGCGGGAGTGCTCTGGATGCTGGTGCTGACGGGCACGACGATAAACGTCGAGTCGCTGATGGGCGCGATCATGGCGGTCGGAGTCGGAGTCGCCAACGGGAATCTGCTGATCACGTTCGCCAACGAACTGCGCGAAACCGGCTTCACCCCGGTCGCGGCCGCGATCGAGGCGGGCCGAATCCGGCTCAGGCCGATTATCATGACGGCGCTTGCGATGATCCTCGGGATGCTGCCGATGGCGCTTGCAATTGGAACCGGGTCCGAGCAGAACGCGCCGCTGGGGCGAGCGGTGATCGGCGGCCTGATCGCAGCGACTGCGATCACGCTGTTCGTGGTGCCGGCGGTCTATTCGATTTTCAGCCGCAGTGTGATCGGTAAACATCAGCGCGACGCCGAGATCGAGGCGGCCACGCTGCCAAGAGTATGACGTGATCTGAAGCATGGACGAGGACCCCAGGAACTACATCGCCAAGCCGGCCGGACGCTTCTTCGTCGCGGGCTGGGTGGGAGCAATCGCGCTCACCCTGATCGCAACCGCGGGATTGGTGCTCGCGCGCGAGCTCTGGATCGGGCGCCAAACCTCCGAACTCGAACAGGAGGCTGAACTCGGCCCTCGAGTGATCGTGGCGCGTGCATCGCGCTCGCCGGGAGAGCGCCACATCAAGCTGCCCGCCTCGATTCACGGTTATATCGAGACCCCGATCTACGCGAAGATCGCGGGCTATCTCAAAGAGATCAAAGTCGATAAAGGCGATCGCGTGCGCAAGGACCAGGTGCTCGCGATTCTCGAGTCGCCTGAGCTCGACCATCTGGTCGAGAACGCGCGCGCCAACTACCAGATCGCCGCCCTGACCGACGGCCGCAATCAGCAGCTCGTCAAACAGGGCGTGGTCGCGCAGCAGACCGCGGATGAGTCGCACGCGGCGATGGTTCAGGCGGAGGCGACGCTCAGGTCGAACCTCGCGACCCAGGCCTACGAGGTGATCAAGGCGCCCTTCGACGGGCTGGTGACGGCGCGCTACGTCGATCCGGGCGCGCTGATTCCGCAGGCGACCTCGCCGGCGGGCGGCGGCACGCCGGTAGTCGCGATGGCGACGCTGAATCCGCTTCGCATCTATGCCGACATGCCGCAGGCCTCCGCGCCGTTCATCAAGAATGGCGATGCGGCGACGGTGACGGTCGCGGAATATCCGGGGCGCGAGTTCAAGGGCACCGTGACGCGGCATCCCGAGGCGCTGGCGCCCGCGACGCGCACCATGCTCGTCGAGGTGGACCTGGACAATCCGGACCTTGCGCTTTATCCCGGAATGTACGCGACTGCGGGGTTCGACGTGAACGTGGCCGCAGGCGCTCCACGGGTGCCCGATGACGCTCTGATCTTCCGCGACGGCAAAGCCTACGTGCCGATCGTCCGCGAACGCACGCTGCATCTCGCCCCGGTTACTCTCGGCTACGACAACGGCGAGGTGGTCGAGGTCACGCGCGGCATCGATGAGAACGATCTGGTCGCGCTCAACGTTGGACAATCGGCGCGCGAGGGCGAGAAAGTCCAGCCCGTCATGCAACAGGCCGCCGAGCCGCGCTAGCACTCCGGCGGCAAATCACAGCCTGCGCCTGGCTCCGGAGTTATGCGCGGCCCCTGCTAAATGACCGCGAAGCTGCGGTTTTCGTGCGGCCAGGCGGGCGCCGCCTTAACCGCAGCGAGCACCTGCTCCGGCTCGACGACCACGCTCCACATCGCGCGATGGCGCTCATCCATGAAACGCTCGCGGATCGACAACTCGAGCAGATCGAGGCACGGGCGGTAGAAATCGCGCGTGTTCACGATCACGATCGCTCCGCCGAACAACCCCAGCCGCTTCCACGCCATCGCTTCGAACAGTTCCTCGAACGTGCCGCATCCGCCCGCCAGCGCGACGACCGCATCGACCTCGGCAATCATCAGCCGCTTGCGCTCGTGCATGTCGCGCACCAGCACGAGTTCGCTTAAGCCCCGATGCGACCATTCGAGGTCGTACATGAACTGGGGCACCACTCCGATCACGCGGCCACCCTCGGCGATCGCCCCTTCGGCGAGATGGCCCATGGAGCCCGTGCGCCCGCCGCCGTACACGATTGTTACGTCGTTGAGCGAGAGTTCGCGGCCCAGCCGGCGCGCCACGTCGTGATAGACGGGGTCGCAGGAGTTGCTCGAGGCGCAATAGACGCACACGCGCTTGATTTCCATGCCACGATCGTAACGAAGCCGTAACCTCGCGGCCAGCGCCGCGCGACCGATCGCAACGCATCGGGGTCGTACTTTGCGCAACCCGTCACAGGACAAGGTTCCCTCCCGAGTCGAGCCTGACGTGCAGGCAGAGAGGCGCGACATGAAACCACCAGTCGAGATGGCCGAATTGATTTATCCGCCTGGGTGAGCGAGAAACGCGCATGGAAAGGAACCGGCCGAGCGGCACCGCACAGGGCGCCGCCATGCTGCGCGCTCTGCATCGGATCATCGATGACGAGCCGAGGATTCTCGATGATCCGATTGCGGCACGCCTGCTTGGCGATGAATTCGACCGTTACAAAACGCTGGTCCGGTTCTTTCCCTTCTCTACGCGGGTTCGAGCAAATTTCATCATGCGCAACCGCTACGCCGAGGATTGCCTGTCCGAGTCGTTGCGCGGCGGCGTGCGACAATACGTGCTGCTCGGCGCGGGCCTGGACACCTTCGCTTTCCGGCAACCGGGTTGGGCCAGTTCACTTCGAATCTTCGAGGTTGATCATCCGGCCACCCAGGACTGGAAACGAGGGAGGCTGGCGGCCGCGAACATACCGATCCCATCCAACGTTACTTTTGTTCCGGTGGACTTCGAGCGGATTTCACTTCAAGAAGGGCTGCGCGGCGCAGGGCTGGACTTCAACGTGCCAACCTTCTTTTCCTCGCTTGGAGTAACCCAGTACCTGACCGACGATGCCTTCGACCGCACGTTGAATTTTGTCCTTTCACTGCCGCCGCGCAGTGAGATCGTCTTCAGTTTCGTTCTGGACGGCAGCGCTCTGTCGCTTGCTGAGCGGATCGGGGTTGCGATGTTTGCAATGATCGGCGCCGCCCGAGGGGAGCCATGGCTTACTCGATATTCGGCCGAACAATTGGTCGGCAAACTCAAATCGATGGGGTTTTCGGAAGTGAGCCTCTTTTCGACCGACGCAGCAAACGCGCGCTACTTCCAGGGAAGGCGCGATGGTCTGAGGGTATCGCGGGTTGAACAGATGATGACGGCAATCGTCTGACCATGTCGGAGCGGTCCTCCACGATGCGCCTTATCGGTACGGCCAGGGGCTAAGCAGCGATGCCGGTCCTTACATCGAAGACGAACTCGCCGTTGCACGAGACCGCGGCGATCGCGTCCGAGACACGCGGGAAAACTCTCGAAGAGCTGTCGCCCACGCCCGCAGCCGGGACCCGGCGCTAGCGCGCCTATTCGCTGTCCGGGACGAGATCGAGCGCGGAGAGCCACGCGGTGGACTCGCTATCGGACGGCGCGCGCCAATCGCCGCGCGGAGAGAGCGATCCACCCGATCCGACTTTGGGCGCATTCGGGATGCAACTGCGTTTGAACTGGCTCAACTGGAAAAATCGATGGAGAAAAATCCGAAGATGCCCTTTCAACTCCCCGATCCCGTATTGATGGTGCGCCTCGGCGGGAATGTCGGGCCATGGCCCGACATTGCGGTCGTGCCACGCGCACCAGGCAAGGAACGCGATCTTTGCCGGCGGGTAGCCGAACCGCAGCGTGTAATACAGATTGAAGTCCTGCAACTCGTACGGACCGATGATTGCCTCGGTGTCCTGCGCGGGGCCGGACTCGGAACCGTCGCCGGGCACCAGCTCCGGGCTGATCGGCGTCGCGAGAATCTCCAGCAGCGTCCGGCTCGCCTCGGCGCCCAGCCGTTTCGTACCGGCGACCCATCGCACGACGTGCTGGATGAGCGTCTTGGGCACGCTCGCATTGACCGCGTAGTGCGACATGTGATCGCCCACGCCGTAGGTGCACCATCCGAGCGCGAGTTCGCTCAAGTCGCCGGTGCCGACCACGAGCGCTCCATTCAGATTCGCGAGGCGGAACAGGTGGCTGGTGCGTTCGCCCGCCTGCACGTTCTCGAAAGTAACATCGAAGACGCCCTTGCCCTCGGCGTAAGGATGTCCGATGTCGCGCAGCATCTGCATGCACGCGGGGCGGATGTCGATCTCGTTCGCGGTGCATCCGAGCGCGGCCATCAGCCGGCGCGCCTGGTCGAGCGTGCGCGCGCTGGTGGCGAAACCGGGCATCGTGTAGGCGAGGATGTTGGCGCGCGGCAGGCCGAGGCTGTCCATCGCCTGCGCGCACACGAGCAGTGCGTGCGTGGAGTCGATTCCCCCGGAAATTCCGATCACGGCCCGCTTGATTCCTGCGTAGCGAAGGCGGTTGGCGAGACCTTGCACCTGGATCTCATAAACCTCGGCGCATCGCTCATCGCGCCGCGCCGGATCCGCGGGCACGTACGGGAATCTTTCGTAGCGCCGCTCGGGCAAAAGCCGCTCGTTGCGCGGCAATTCGGCCGAGTAGCGGATCGTACGGAAGCCGGTGAGCCGATCGTGCTCGCGCCGAATCGATTCGCCGAAGCTCGTCTGCCGCATCCGCTCCTGCACGAGCCGCTCGAGATCGATCTCCGAGCACACCAGTTGCGATTCGCTGCTGAACCGGCGCGACTCGCCGAGCAGCGTGCCGTTTTCATACACGAGCGCCTGGCCGTCCCAGGCGAGATCGGTCGTCGATTCGCCGGGACCCGCCGCCGAATAAAGGTACGCCGCCAGGCATCGGGCCGACTGGCTGGCGACGAGTTGATGGCGATAATCGGCCTTGCCGATCGTGATGTTCGACGCGGAGAGGTTGAGCAGGACCGTCGCCCCCGCCAGCGCCGCGTGCGATGAGGGCGAGATCGGCGTCCACAGGTCCTCGCAGATTTCCACGTGAAAGGTCAGCAGCGGCTGGTGGTCGGCCTGGAACAGGAGCCGATTGCCGAACGGGATGCCGCGCCGGCCGGCGAGATCGATTTCGTCGCTGCGCGCCGAGCTGGCCGGCGCAAACTGGCGCGCCTCGTAAAATTCGCGATAGTTGGGAAGAAACGTCTTGGGCACGACGCCGAGTATCCGCCCGCGATGGATCACGACCGCGCAGTTGAACAGCAACTGATCGGCCCGCACCGGCATCCCGACCACCGCGGTCAGCGCAAGCGCCCGCGATGCGTCGAGGACCTTGCCGAGCGCCGCCTCGCACGCATCGAGGACCGCGCGCTGCTGGAACAGGTCCTCGCACGAGTAGGCCGAAAGCCCGAGTTCCGGGAACAGGACCAGGGCAGCCTTGCGCTCCTCGGCCCGCCGCATCAGGGCGATCGTCTCATCGCCGTTGAAAGAGGGATCGGCGACGCGGACCGCGGGAATTCCGACCGCGACGCGGACGAAATCGTGGTTGTAGAGGTTGAAGAAGTTTTCTCCGGCTCTCACAGCGCTCCATCCGATCTGCGCCGGCCCCGATGGTTGGCTCTCGTGACCGGTACTTTGCGTCTATTAGACACAACTGTTGCGCCAGTCGGCAAGCCGAAGCAAGCGCGGCCCCGCGCTCGGTTGCGCGAGAAGGGACGGCACGCGGGCTGCTCTCATCCTCCCACGTGTCGAAGAAACCCGGAGGAAAAGGACGGACCCCCTTCCTGACCTTCCCCCGCAACTGATTGCGGGGGCAGGGAAAGAAAAAGAGCGGAGCGCGCGCCGTGTGCGTGTTCGCATCGGCTGAATGTTCGAAAAAAATAGCGGGGCGGGCCGCCGTGCACGCCGAAAGATGCGCGGGCGTTCTCGCCCGCGCAACCTTAGTGTTTGGCGGGCGCGGGCTGCTCCACGAAGCTCACTGCGGTCCCGCGGCATTCGAGGTACCCGCGGGTCAATGGGCGTGCGCCGTACGGTGCGCCTCGCCGCGATTCGAGCGTCACGAACCACCATCGCAGGCCGACGATCGCATCGACCTGCGCGCCGTATCGCCGATAGGCGGACTGCCTGAGGCTCTCCCCCTCGATCGCCTTGTCGCGGGTCGGCGGCGATTGCTCGCATCGGCCCTGCACCGGGCCGAGAGTCACGTAATTCGGATGGCCGCCGACCGAGGTGCCTGGCACCACGATCATCCGCTTGATGGCCGCATCCCTGGCCGCATCCGCAGCCTCAACGTCGGTGCGATAGCTCCCCGCCTGCCCGCACCCGGCCAGCGCCGCCATCACGATTAGCGCCGCGACGATTCGATTCACGGAATCTTACGCCCCCCAATTCAAGGAGCTATAGCCGCGCGGCAGACCGTGCAAGATGGGAATTTGACTGAGGCGGCGCGCGCGCGGCGGAGTCGCCGCGGTGCGGCGCGCAGGCGCCGTCGATGATGCCGCTTCAGGCGCGCGCCCGGCGGCGATTGCTCACATCCCGGTCGCGCGCCGGCGGGGAGATCGGTGCGCTTACGGGCGTTTCCCGCCCATGAGCCGCTTGCGCAGTTGCGCGTCGCCCGCGATATCGATGATCGTCCACGCCATCGCAATCGAACCGTCGATCACCGCCTTGTCCGCGGCAGGCGTGATGCAATGGGCGGTGAACTCGGGCTGATGGTTCACCGCGGGGAGCGAATCGATCCCGATGGTCGGGTGAATCGCGGGAATCTTTATCGATACGTTCCCCATGTCGGTCGATACCGCCGCGCGTTCCGATCCGGGCGCGGTGATGAAGGTGCGGCCGAGCGCCTCGGCGTTGCGCCGATACAGCGCCGCGAGTTCGTGATCGTGATGCATCTCGGCGTAGGGCTTGTTGCCGCCGGTGATCTCGAGCTTGGCCCCGGTCGCGAGCGCGCCCGCCTCGAAGCACCGAAACACTTTCCCGCGCAGCTCCTCGAGGTCCGCGACCGCTGCCGAACGCATCATGTAACGCACGCCGGCGTGCGCGGGCACGACATTGGGCGCGTCGCCGCCGTCGGTGACGATCCCGTGGATTCGGTCGGTGGTGCGGATATGCTGGCGCAACAGTCCGATGGCGGTCTGCGCGATAGTGACCGCATCGGCGGCGTTGATCCCGAGCTCGGGAAATGCCGATGCGTGTGCGGCCCGGCCCGTATAGCGCGCGTCGAAGGCCGTCGCCGCGATGATCGGCGGCTCGGCGACATCGACCGGCGCCGGATGCACCATCATCGCGGTGTGCACGAGATTGAATGCGCCGCGCTCGAGCATGACGATCTTGCCGCCATTATTGCCGATTTCCTCGGCGGGCGTCCCGAATATGTAGATGGTCGCATCGAGGTCTTTGGCGAACCGCGCCGCAGCAATCCCTGCCCCGGCCGCCATCGCGGCGATTATGTTGTGCCCGCACGCATGGCCGATTCCCGGCAGGCAGTCGTACTCGGCGCAAATCGCGAAATGAAGCGGGCCGTTGCCAGCCCTCGCGACGAATGCAGTCTCCATACCGCAGGCTCCCAGAGTCACCCCGAAGCCCGCATCCGACAAGAAGTCAAACATCCATCGCGAGGCCATCCGCTCCTGGAATCCGAGCTCCGGTTTCGCATGAATGCGATGGCTAAGGTCGATGAGCTTTTCAGACCATGACGCGACAGTTGATCGCGCCGCTTCCTTGAGATCCATCCTACGCACCTCCCCCGTGCGGCGAGCAAATGCAGGCGATTCACCGATCGCCTACGTCATTTAGCGCTACAGCGCTTCTCTAATCCTACGTTGGCATAAATCCGTGTCAAGCGGTCTTTGATCGCCCGGGATGCCGCGCCGCTGCGGCGGCCGCCGGGCGATGCCGCTCCTGCCCGCATTCAGCGCGGATGCGGGCGATACGACACCGAGTGAGACTCTGCTCACCGTTTGTTCGCAATAATGCGATAGCAATGTCAGAATCCGGCTGTCCAGCGCGCGCCGGCCTGCATCGTCGGGTTCCGGCCGGATGGTTGGTGAGCACGATCCGGCGCGCGTGAGAAAACGAACTGCGCAGAGGGGGACCGCGAGTGTTTCGCAGGGCGCAGGCGGCGCGCCTGTTGGCCGTCGACCACGGTGTGCCGGCGACGAGGCTTCTGGTTCTCGGCCGAAACGAGGTCATGGTCGGCACCGCCGAGGACAGCGCGCTGCGCATCGCGGATTTCAGCGTCGCGGAGCATCACGCCGTCATCCGGTACGCACGCGGGCGTCATTTCGTCCGCGATCTCAAATCAGCGAGCGGGACCTTTCTCAATGGGAAACAAATCCGCCGCACGCGCGCGCTGGCGCACGGAGATCAACTTCGTTTCGGCAACGCGCTTCGCTACCGGTTCATCGATCCCGACGCGCTCCGGCGCCAGCGCCATCGGCGAACTCTGCGCGCGGTCCTGATTGCGGCAGTCATCGCCGCGGGCGCAATCGCTCATTTCGAGCGTTGGGACGGGGGCGTGCTTTCGCCCGCGACGGTCACCGATATTGCCCAGTGGGTGAAGTCGCTGGCCGCTATCGAGCGCGCTCCCGCGCCGGCGGCGGTCGTGGAGCGCAGCGTCGCACCGCCTGCTCCTCCCGCGAGCGCGGCGGCTGCTGGCGCCACCGGTGCCACGCCGGCTGCCGCCAGCGCCACGGCGGCTCCGCCTGCGTCGATGCCCGTCGCGGCTTCATCGCCGCCGATTTCATCGCCGCCGATCGCTCCGGTATGGCTTGCGCGAATCAATCGGTACCGCGCGATGGTCGGGCTCGGTGCGCTGCACGAAAATCCCGCGCTCAGCGCGAGCAGCGGCGCGCACGCGCAATACATGCTCGCAAATTACGCCGAGGTCATCCGCAGGGGCGATCCGCTTGGTGATGCGGGCCACGATGAGGACCGCGCCCGCCCCGGCTATTCCGCGTCGGGCGCCGAAGCCGCGCGTAACAGCCAGCTCGCGTGGGGATGCAATCCCTATGACGCTGAGCCCCAAATCGATCACTGGTTCGCGGGGCCATTCCACCGGCTCCCGATGCTCAACCCGCTTCTGATGGAAGCGGGCTTCGGACAAGCCGCGGCGGCCGACGGATGCTGGATCGCCGCGTTGCGGCTGCCGCCGCCGCCCCAGGAGGTGAAGCCGTACGAGCACCCAATAGAGTTCCCGCCCGACGGCGCGACGGTATCGCTCGCGTGGACGGGAGCCGAATTTCCGGACCCGCTCGCGAGCTGCCCGGGATACGCGACGCCGGCCGGGCTTCCGATTACGCTCCAGCTCGGGCGACTCGTCGAGACGCAGCTAACCGCGCATATGCTGACCGAGAATGGAAGCACGGTCGAACATTGCGCCTTCGACGCGCACAGCTACGTCAATCCGAACGCAAAAGCGCAGGAGTATGGCCGCTGGGCGCTCCGCAGCGCGGGAGCGGTGATGGTTATTCCGCGCGCGCCGCTTCAGCCGGGCGCGCGCTACTCGGTCACGATCGCGGCGCACGGTCAAATCTACGCCTGGGCGTTCCAGTCGGCACAGTGAAGGCCCGCGGCTTGCAGCCCGCGGCGATCTCGCGAAACGGGCTCCGACGAGGTTAACTCGATCGTCGATTTTCAGTTGATTGCGCGAAGCGAATCGACCACCGGGATGCGCAGCGGGGCCAGCGCAGGAAGCAGCGCCGCCCCAAGCCCGATCGCGAGCGCCGCGGCCAGTCCCTCGGCCGCCACCGCGCCCGGCAGCCCGAACGACAGCAGCGGCCCGAGCGACGGCGCCATCCCGCGCATCAACCCGAGTCCCACCCGCGCGATGAGCGTGCCGAGGATTCCGCCCCCAAGCGCGATGATCGCCCCCTCGAATGCGATCGCGGCCAGAATCTGGCTCCCCGTGAAGCCGAGACTCTTCATCACCGCGATCTCGCCCCGGCGCTCGCGCAGTCCCAGCGCCGCGGCGTTCAGCACCGCCAGCGCGATCGCGACGACCGCGCACAACCCGATGCCCTCGACGAGCAGGACGATGGTTCGGAAGCGCTCGAGAAAGTTGGACATGAAGACCTTTTCCGTGTCGGTCTCGGTCTCCGCGCTCGAATTGTGAAACATCGCGTCGATCGTGGCGGCCAGGCGCGGCTGCTCGGCGGAATCGCTCACCCGTATCCACAGCATGTCGCTTCGCCCCGGATTGTGAAGCGCTTCCTCCAGGTAATCGCGGCGAAGCATGAAGGCGGTCAGATCGGGGCCGGTATCGAAACTCCCGACGATGTGAAACGTGAGCGTGACCGGATAGACCTGGCTTCGTAGCTGGACCAATTGACCGACGTGCCAGTTAAACCGCTGCATCGTGGCGATCCCGACCAGCGCCGCGCGCCGCTCCGCCCGAAACGCGCGCAGCGCGTCGCTGTCGAGCCCGTAATCGGGCCACACCACATCGACGTTGTCGTCGATCGACATCGTGGGGAACAGATGTTTGGGGTCGTCGTACACGCCGCCGAACCAGGTCATCCGGTTGACCGCGACCACGCCGCGAAGGTTCGCGACTTTCTGGTAATACGATTCGGGCAGCCCATACAGCATCCCGTTGTGATTGATGACGACCAGGCGCGGGGACGCATCGGCGGCGCTGATGATGTTGTTGATGACGTACGGCACGGCCATCACCGCCGAGAACACGACGGTTGCGCTGGCGATGGCGAGAATCGTGAGCAGAGTGCGCCGGCGGCTTCGCCGCACCAGGCTTACTCGGGCGAAATCGATCAGCGCGAAGACGGGCGATGCGGCCAACTCGTGCTCCTCGACTGCATGAATCCGTCCACTGGGGGCGCCAGCACCGAGGGCCCCCGAAGGGGAAGAGATTACCCTATCCGCCGCGCGAAGTCTGCGCGGAACATTTGATATTTGGTCCCCCCAGGCGGGCGCTCCTGGCGCTCATTGAGCGCGCTTGCGCACCCGAAGATGCCCGTCGCTTCGCTTGCCTGCCTTCTCGCCACGGCGCACGCGGCGCATTATCCGGCTTCGCTCGCGCCTGCTCCTGACCTTCGCCCATCGCGCGGCGCCGCCCCGGCGCCCCGCCTCTTTGACTGTCATATCTACAATTTGTATAGGCCGGCGGGGCGCTGCGTCAACGGGCGGCCGACCGCCGATTTCTTCTTCCGTGCGATCCAAGAAACCTTGTTGAGTCTCGCTTGCAGCGCGGCTCAGGATCCGATGGCGCGGGCGGTGGGAGGAGTTTCCCGGGGGCGATGGCGCACGTTCGGAGGCGAAGAAGCGGGTACGCAACACCTAACTTTTCGCGAGCAAGGAGAACCTATGGCATCGGGCAAACCAATCGGGGAATTTTCGATGAAGATGGTCACCGCCACCGTCGAGGCCGGACCTGCCGCGAGCATTCTCAACCGGGTGAATTTTGAAGGAACCGCGACCGGATTTGGAGCGATCTTCGAGACGGCCACCTTCGTGGGCGGCGGCAAGGACGGCACTTTCAGCATCGTCGGCACGGCATTTCTCGAGAACGGCGACTCGATGAGCGGTATCGGTCACGGCACCTACGAGACCAAGGGCAGACATCGGTGGGCGACGGCGACCACTATCGAACTCTCCGATGGCCGCCGAATCAGCAGCACCGGTGAGATCGACCTGGCCGCGCGGACCTGGAAGGGCACGATGACCGAATAGAGCATCCCGCGCGGCGTGCGTCGCGTCAGGATCAAAACCCTCGTCAGCGCGATCCGGGTTTCCGCTTTGATTAATACAGTGGAGCGGGCCGCCGCGCCCGCCATTGATGCGCGGGCGCCTCGCCCGCGCAACCTTTGAGATTCCCCCACCATTCGCGCAGCCACACTCGCGCGGCAGACACCGAGGTCCCTCGCGCTGGCTCCGCCACTGTTTCCTCTCGTAGAAAGCCACGCGTGACGTTCGAGGTCATCGGCGAGATCAGCGAGACTGAAACAATCGCCGTCGGCCGTCGGATTCGAGAATTCCGGCGGCTGACCCGAGCCTATGGTCGCGGCAGATGGCGAAAGATGAAGGGTGTTGCGAGAGTTCGGCTCGCTGATGGTACAATTGTTCGTGCTGAAGTTCATTGGTACGAGGCGCACGGGATCGGCTTGAGTGAATTGAAAATCAAGCGCCTGTTAAGCGAAGAACCGTGAGACGCAGAACCTCAAATGGTCGTTTTGTCGTGTGCATGAAGAATCGAGGGTTCGCGGCCTCCCTCGAACTGCACAAAATCTACCGAACGATTCCTGACCCGGCCGCCGAACGTCACCGGTTAGTGCGCGTCGTCGACGAGTCCGGAGAGGACTATCTGTTCCCCGAAAAATGCTTCGCGGATATCGAGCTTCCGGCGCCGCTGGCCCGCGCGCTCGCGGCCGCGACATAGGCTGCGATACGCCGCGCGCATAGCCACTGATTTTCTTGGTGGGCGGTGCAGGTTTCGAACCTGCGACCCCCGGCTTGTAAGGCCGATGCTCTACCGCTGAGCTAACCGCCCATCGCCGGATCGATTATCGTCTCTCGGTGACCGGAATCCAGCGGTCGCGGCTAAGGGCTTGAAGACCTCCTTCCTGACCTTCCCCCGCAACTGAGTGCGGGGGCAGGGAAAAAAAAGAAGAGCGGCGCGCGGGGCGTGTTCGTCCGGCGCGGCTGAATGCGGGGGCAAGGAGAAAAAAATCGCGCGCGATCTTTGGTTGTCCCTTACCCTCACAGTCTTCTGCGAGTAGGAAGAAAAGAATAGCAGGGCGGGCCGCCGCGCCCGCCGTCGATGCGCGGGCTTCCGCGCCACCGATTCGAATTCTGCCGCCACCGCGATCGCGCATCCCCGCGCGCTCTATTCTTTTCCTAATTCCTCTCCCGGACCGGGAGAGGTTATGGTGAGGGTCCTCGGCGTCGCGCGATCGCCATCGAGCGCGCGACATACGATTCTGAAAAGACCAAATGAGGATCCGGGATTCCTCGCGCGCGCCGGACACGCGCGCGGGAATGACCGGAGAAAGAGAGGCGCGCAGAGAATGCTATAAGGCCACGCGGGCGAGGGCGCCTGCGCGTTCACGGTGGGAACGCGCGAGCGGCGCGGCTCTTGCCGCAGTTTGCAAGAGCCGTGACGCGAGATTGTGCGTGCTGGGTTCCGGCGGGCGCGCGACGGCTTCAGGAGCCGCCGGCCGCCGGTGAGACCGGCGTGGAGCCGCTTCCGGACGAGGCCTCGTTGAGCGATTCCTTGAGTTGCTTGCCGGGTTTGAACTTGGCCGATCGGCTCGCCGAAATCTGGATCGTCTCGCCGGTTTTGGGATTCCGGCCCGCGCGTGCCTGCCGCGATGATACCGAGAATGTCCCGAACCCCGAGATGTTCACGCGGTCGCCGTTCTTGAGCGCGGCGATGACATCATCGAGGATGATGTTGATGGCGCGCTCGGCGTCGGCCTTGTTGAGCGGAAGTTTGTTCGAAAGCCCTTCGATCAGTTCGGCTTTGGTCATTGGTCTGATTTGAGCGGCCTCCCGCCGCTACCCCCGATGGTTGAGCAACACCGCACCCGCGGCGTCTCTCAATACCCGTAAAATCGGATCCCCCACCATCAAAGCCGCAACTCCCTGCGGCTTCATCGAGCGATCCACTACACAGGGGCCGGAACTACCCCTCCAGCAGGCTCCTACGACAGGTTCGGCGGCGTTGGCGGCGCCGACTCGTCTTCCTCCTCAACCTCGTCAGCCGGCTTGTTATCAGGCTCGCGCAGGAACTGCATGTCGTTCATCATCGGCCTGGACTTGAAGAAGGTATCCGGGTCGGAAATCAGCAGCGCGTGCCTGAGCACTTCATCCATGTGCTCGACCTGGATGAGCGTCACGCCCTTGAGTATCTGGGGCGCGATTTCAACGATGTCCTTGGCGTTTTCCTTGGGCATCAGGACGGTCTTGATGCCGCCGCGATGCGCCGCCAGCACTTTTTCCTTGAGACCGCCGATCGGCAGCACCCGGCCGCGCAGCGTGATCTCGCCGGTCATCGCCATGTCGTTGCGGACCTTGGCGCGCGTCAGCGCGGAGACCAGCGCGGTGGCAAGCGTAATTCCCGCCGACGGCCCATCCTTGGGAATCGCGCCCTCGGGAACGTGAATGTGGATGTCGATCTTGTGGTAGAAGGACGGGTTGAGCCCGAGCATCTCGGCGCGCGACCGCACGTATGACAGCGCCGCCTGCGCCGATTCCTGCATCACGTCGCCCAACTGGCCGGTAATCGTGAGCTTGCCGCGTCCCGGCACAATCGTCACTTCCACGTTCAGCAATTCGCCGCCCAGGTCCGTCACCGCCAGCCCGGTTGCGACGCCCACCTGCGGCTCCGTCTCCGCGATCCCGAAGCGGAACTTGGGCGGGCCCAGGTACTTGGCGAGGCTCGATGCGGAAATCTTCACGTGCGCATTGCGATCCGTCTTGACCACCTCGACCGCGGCCTTGCGGCAGATCGATGCGATCTCGCGCTCGACGTTTCTCACCCCGGCCTCGCGCGTGTAGTGGCGGATGATGCCGAGGATCGCCTTGTCGGAGAACTCGATGTTCTCGGGCTTGAGGCCGTTGGCCTCGAGCTGCTTCCTGACCAAATACTTCTTGGCGATTTGCAGCTTCTCGGTCTCGGTGTAACCCGCGATCCGGATCACTTCCATGCGGTCCTGCAAGGGGCGCGGGATGCGATCGAGCGTGTTCGCGGTCGTGATGAACATCACCTTGGACAGATCGTAGTCGCAATCGAGGTAATGGTCGTTGAAGGTGCAGTTCTGCTCGGGGTCGAGCACTTCCAGGAGCGCCGATGACGGGTCGCCGCGGAAGTCAGTGGACATCTTGTCCACCTCATCGAAGAGCATCACCGGGTTCGACGACCCGGCCCTGCGAATCGACTGGATCACTTTGCCCGGCAGCGCGCCGATATAGGTGCGGCGATGGCCACGGATTTCGGCCTCATCGCGCACGCCGCCCAGCGACACGCGGACGAACTTGCGTCCGGTCGCGCGCGCGACCGACTTTCCAAGCGAGGTCTTGCCCACGCCCGGGGGTCCGACCAGGCACAGGATCGGGCCTTTCATCTGGCCCACGAGGGTCTCGACCGCGAGGTACTCCAGGATGCGCTGCTTTACCTTGTCGAGTCCGTAATGGTCTTCCTCTAAGATGCGCTCGGCTTCCTTGATGTCGAGTTTGTCCTCGGTGTACTCGAACCAGGGCAGGGCGAGGAACCAGTCGAGGTAGTTGCGCACGACGGTCGCCTCGGCCGACATCGGCGACATCATCTTGAGCTTCTTGATCTCGCGCTCGCACTTTTCGCGCGCCTCGGCCGGCATCTTTTTCTGGCGCAGCTTCTCCTCGAGTTCCTGGATTTCGTTCTTGAACTCGTCCTTCTCGCCGAGTTCCTTCTGGATCGCGCGCATCTGCTCGTTGAGGTAGTACTCCTTCTGGGTCTTCTCCATCTGCTTCTTGACCCGGGAGCGGATGCGTTTTTCGACTTCGAGGATTTCGAGCTCGGAGCGCATGTAGCCGAGGATCTTTTCGAGGCGCTCGGCGGGATTGATGCATTCGAGCAGCGCCTGCTTGTCCTCGAGCTTGATGCCGAGCTGTCCGACGATCTTGTCGGCCAGGAATGCGGGATCATCTACCGCCGAGATCGATGTGACCATCTCGGGCGGGATTTTCTTGTTGAGCCGGGCGTAGTTGTCGAAGGTCGATATCACCGACCTCATCAGCGCCTCGACTTCGGTGGTGCGGTCGCAGGATTCCTCGATCTCCTCGGCTTCGACCTGGAAATATTCGTCGTCCGAGACGAAGCGCACGACGCGCGCGCGCTTCTTGCCCTCGAGCAGCACCTTGAGGGTTCCGTCCTGGAGCCTGAGCACCTGCACGACCACGCCAAGCGTGCCGACGCTGTAAAGGTCCTGCGGAGTGGGTTCCTGGATTCTCGGATCGCGCTGGGAGACGGCGATGATCTGTTTCTTCTGCGCGTCGGCCGCTTCCAGCGCCTTGATCGACTTCGCGCGCCCCACGAAGAACGGGAACACCTCGTGCGGGAAGAGGATCAGCTCCTTGAGCGGAACCAGGGGAACCACTAGTGCCGAGCCTGCGTCGCGATTGTCTTTCCTATCGTTTCGAAACAGCATCTGCGTCTATCCCCGGATTGGCCTGCTCACGCGGTTTCCGCGGTCTTCTGGTAAACCAGCAGCGGCTGCTCCTTGTGAGTGACCACTTCCTCCGAGATCAGAACCTCCTTGATGTTCGGCTGCGATGGTATCTCGTACATCAGGTCCACCATGATCGTCTCCAGGATCGCGCGCAATCCGCGCGCGCCCGACTTGCGCTTGAGCGCCTCGCGCGCGATCGCGCGCAGCGCGCCCGGGGTGAACTTGAGATGCACGTTATCCATATCGAGCAGCTTCTGGTATTGGCGCACCAGCGCGTTCTTCGGCTCGGTCAGGATGCGCACCAGCGCCTCCTCGTCGAGTTCGCCCAGGGTCGCAATTACCGGCAGCCGTCCGACGAATTCCGGAATCAAGCCGAACTTCAGCAGGTCCTCGGGCTGGACCTCGTTGAGCAGTTCGGAAACGTTCTTTAGATCGCGATGCGACAGGTCGGCGCGGAAGCCGAGCGTCTTGCCCGAGATGCGCCGCCGGATGATGTCATCGAGGCCCACGAACGCGCCGCCGCAGATGAACAGGATATTGGTGGTATCGACCTGGAGGAATTCCTGCTGCGGATGCTTGCGTCCGCCCTTGGGCGGCACCGACGCCATTGTGCCCTCGATGATCTTGAGCAGCGCCTGCTGGACGCCCTCGCCCGAGACATCGCGCGTGATCGAAGGGTTGTCGCCCTTGCGCGCGATCTTGTCGATCTCATCGATGTACACGATACCGCGCTGGCAGCGCTCGATGTCGTAGTCGGCGTTCTGGAGCAGCGACAGGATGATGTTTTCCACGTCCTCGCCGACGTAGCCCGCCTCGGTCAGCGAGGTCGCATCGGCGATTGTGAACGGCACCTGGAGGAACCGCGCGAGCGTCTGCGCGAGCAGGGTCTTGCCCACCCCGGTCGGCCCGGCGAGCAGGATGTTCGACTTCTGGAGCTCGACGTCGCCGGTGACCATCTGCGAGTCGATGCGCTTGTAATGGTTGTGGACCGCGACCGAGAGGATTTTCTTGGCGCGCTCCTGGCCGATCACGTACTGATCGAGGACGCGCTTGATTTCCGCGGGCTTGGGAACGGCCGAGGACTGGCTGAAGGCCTCTTCGTTGTCGGTTTCCTCGGCGATTATGTCGTTACAGAGGTCGATGCACTCGTCGCAGATGTAAACCGTCGGGCCCGCAATCAGCTTGCGCACCTCATCCTGGCTCTTCCCGCAAAAGGAACAGACCAGGTTTCCCGATCGGTCGTCATGCTTGGCCATAGTGCCTCCCGCGGGTCATTTGGAGGGCCTCCGGCTAACGATTACCTCATCAATCAGCCCGTATTCAACCGCTTCCGTCGCAGACAAGATGAAATCGCGGTCCGCGTCCTTCTCGATCTTGCGCACGTTCTGGCCGGTGTGCCGGGCGAGGATCTCGTTGATGTCCTCGCGCATGCGCAAAATCTCGCGCGCGTGAATCTCGATGTCGCTCGCCTGCCCCTGCGCGCCGCCGAGCGGCTGATGGATGATCACCCGCGCGTGCGGAAGCGCGTAACGCCTGCCCTTGGCGCCCGCTGCGAGCAGCACCGCCCCCATGCTCGCCGCCTGGCCGAGGCAAAGCGTCGAGACCGCGGGCTTGATGAACTGCATCGTGTCGTAAATCGCCATCCCGGCGGTGACGGACCCGCCCGGCGAGTTGATGTAGAAGCTGATTTCCTTGTCCGGGTCTTCGGATTCGAGGAACAGAAACTGCGCGGTCACCAGGTTGGCGACATCGTCATTGACTTCGCTGCCGAGAAAGATAATCCGGTCCTTCAATAGGCGCGAATAAATGTCGTAAGCCCGCTCTCCACGGCCGGTTTGCTCGACTACGATCGGTATCAGGGTGCTCATAAACCCGAACTGCGCCGCAGCCGGCAATCACCATAGCGAAAACGGCCGATGACGCCTAAAAAATTCTATCGGGTTTGAAAATACCGCACAACCGGGATCTCGTTTTCCGGGTGCGAATTACGCTTGCGGACCGGGCTCGGCTGCAACTTCGTCCTCGCGCTTGGCGCGCGTGAGCAACATGTCGAGCACTTTTTCGCGCCGCATCGACTGCCGGAGCGCCTCGCGGTTCTCCTCCTTCCGGTAGAACTCCGCCGCGCGATCGCGCTGGCGGCCGCTGTCGGTCACGATTCGCGCCACGCGATCCCCCAGCTCCTCGCCCGTGACATCGATCTTTTCCTGCTCGGCCAGCGCATCGAGCACCAGCGCGGTGCGGGCCCGCTTCTCGGCGCGGGTTTTCAGGTCGTCGGCCGCCGCCTTGACGCGCTCCTGGGCCTGCTCGTGGGTGAGCCCGCCCGCCTCCAGGGTGGCCTCCAGCTCCGACTCCATCGCTTGCAACTCGCGCATCACCAGGGACTCGGGGATTTCGGTCGGGTTGCGCTCGATCACGAGATCGAG
>DASPOF010000056.1:0-8535 GCA_035626155.1 Binataceae bacterium (SeqCode) | reverse complement strand
CATTCGATCGAATTCCAGGCGCTGTTCCTCGCCTGGGCGCTCGGCACGCGCGGCTACCAGGTTGTGCCTATCCTGGTGAGTTCATTTCACGAGATGGTCGGGTCGGGCCGCGCGCCCGAAAGCGATCCGCGTGTCCGCTCGTTCATCGATTCGCTCCGGGAGATGCTCGCATCCGAGCGGCGCCGCGCGATCGTGATTGCGGGGGTGGATTTCGCGCACGTGGGGAGGAAGTTCGGCGATGCGTTCGCCGCCGATGAGCAGGTCGCCGAGCGCGTCAAGCGCGAGGACCTCGGGCTGATCGAGTACATCAAGCGCGGCGATGCGGCCGGGTTCTTCGCGGACATCGTGAAGGACCGCGATGCGCGTAAGATCTGCGGGCTCGCGCCGATGTACACGCAGCTCGAACTCTTGCGCGGCCGCACGGGCAGGCTGCTCAAGTACGGAATCGCGATGGAGCCGCAGACCGACTCGGCCGTATCCTTCGCCAGCCTCGCAATCGACTGATTGTTCGCTCCATGAAGTTTCTGGTGACATTGGAGACCGACGAAGACGGCTGGGTCGTCGCCGATTGTCTGGCGCTTCCGGGCTGCGTCAGCCAGGGACGCACCCGCGAAGAGGCGCTCGCGAACATACGCGAAGCGATAATGGTGTCACTCGAAACGCGCCACGCGCTGGGGCTTCCGAGCGAAATCCAGGTAGCCGAAATTGAAGTCCCGCCGGCCGCATGCGCCGGCTCCCAGTCTGCTCCGGGACTGACATCATCCGTGCGCTCGAACGCGCGGGATGGGCGCGACATCCGCGGACAGGGCGGCGGTGTCGCTAACTCCGGATCCACGGCAAATATCTGCAAGCCTGCATCACCGCCTGTGACCGCTTCGAATACGCGCCAGCCGATCCGGGCGCGCTCGCGCCTTGCTTCGAATCGGTAAACCGCCGGCATATGCCTGACTGTTTGCGCTACGTCACCGCGGTGCTATGGATAGGACGATCGGAGCTGCCAAGACGGAAATTCCGTGGAGGGGGGCGATGGACCCGATCAAGCTTGCCCACATCAGCGACTTACACTTCGGCCTCTCCGGGCAAACTGCTACCTGGAATCTGTTGAAGGACCATCTGAAGGATCAGATCAAACCCGATTTGATCCTGATAACTGGAGACCTCGCAGACAACCCCAAGCAAGAGCTTTTCCGCGAAGCACTGGACGCACTTATCGACCTGTGCACAGGGCCGCGCGGCATCACGCCCTGCTGGGTATGTCCGGGCAACCACGACCGGTTCTGGCACGGTAATCGGTTGTGGGAATCGAAACTTGGACAGTGGCTGTGGCGGCCATCAAGCTTTGAATCCTACTTCAACTGGTTTCTTGCAACGCTTGGCAATCAGACAAACCTTGTTCTTGGACCGCAGACCAACCGCTGGACTTTACGGATCCTCGGCCTGGATTCCAGCCGCGAGGCGGACCGATTCGCGCGTGGACGTATCTCGCTTCCTGAGCTTCAGCGAATCGCGGACACCATGCTGGGTTCAAGCGACATCGACCTGGGTCTCATGCTGGTACATCATCATGTGCTTTCCGTTCGTGCGCTTGAGCAGAAGAACCAGAACAGTCCGCTAAAACTGCTGAACGTGACCTCGCTTACTAATTCCGGATCGCTGCTGGAAGCGCTCGCGTGCGCACATGTCGATGTAGTCCTCCACGGTCACGAGCATGCTGCCAATTGGGGCCGCTATACGACGATCACGGGCGGCGGCGGCGAAACCACGGTCATCGCCGCGGGTTCTTCGACGGGTGTCGCAGATTCGGTCCGCTGCGAGCAGGACCACGGGACCTACAATTTGTTCGAGCTATGGCCTGATCGCTCAGTTACCATGCGAGTGCGGAAATGGAACGCCGGCCAGTGGGATGCCGGAACGTATTATCGCCTATTTGAGTCAGAGGACGTGCGCCGCAGCCGTTCCCTGCGCCGCAGCGGCCAGATTCTGGAGCGGCCCACCACCAGCGAAATCGTCAAGTCGGTCCAGTTCACGCGCGACGGTGACGGGCGCGTGCACGAGGCTCGGTCTGACTGGCTGATCGAAGAAAACAAGTGGAGCCTGCTGGTATCCAATGACACCGGCGTTCCGACGGACTTGAACATTCGATTTCGAAGACCAAACGGACGGGAGTGGAGGCCGCCTGTGGACCTGGTCTTCAAGGCCCTGGGTAAGAAAAACGCGGACGACCCACGCCAATTCTACTTTGACTGTAACGTCGACCCGGCAGTGGCCGGTGAGCCGTTGGGCGTGCAACTCTCTTACAATTGGCAGGGCGGTGCGGTGCTGACGGCGGACGAGATGGATATCGTAAAAAAGATGCCGGAGGCCGGTCCGTTGCGCCGTCTAGGCTACGAGTTTGCCGCGGCCACGGCAGTCAGCTCGCTGCGGACCTTGCGGCTGCTGGTCGAGGTGCCGGCCGAAGTCGCGCCTGCGGACGCGGACGTGCAAGTATTCCAGCAGGAGGCGAAAGGTGATCCCCATCAATTCTCATCGCCGCCCGACCTGGTGAGTTGTTTGCGCGTAATCCGGACAGGAGTGTATGCACTGACGGTACCCTACCCACTCAAAAACTACCGCTACGTGATCGCGTGGGAACCGCCGCGCCGCGAGCCGTCTCCGAAGGCCGCTCGTTTCATTTGGTACGCACGCCGCAATGGGCTTCAGCTCGCCCGGCTTTTCCATCAATCAGTTGCTCCGAATTGGGGCGACGATGTTGTCTGCTCAATGTACGTTCCAGAAGGGGCCCGCCAGAGCCGACTCGAACTGCTAGGATCATGGCCCGCTCTTGGCACGCCGCGGCCATCACCGGTCGATCTTCACGAGAATTCGGAGGTGATGTCGGAAGCTTGGCGCGGCAACGTCGGGTCAAGCGCAATTGTTCCAGAAGAACGGCGCGTGCTGGAGGCACCTGCTTTGGGAATGCTCGATGACGAGCGCGCGCTGGTCGCGGTCCCAGTCCGCCTCTCCGATGAAGATGACTTCGCACCGCCTCCGGGCGTGATCAGAGTGGGCATTCGTGAAGGCGCTTTCGAAAGGGCCAGAAGCATGCTCGATCTCGTCAATCTCGATACGTTGCAGGCCTTCGTGGAGCGCGCTATCTTTAAAATGTTGGCGCAAGTGGAGCCAGGAGATTAGGAGTTCATGTCAGTAAGATTGCCGCCTATCGTGATAGATCGGCTGATTAGCGGAAGTGCCGCGGCCGCCGCAGTGGCTGCAGCGGTGAGACGTCCGGCAGTGCTGACCGCCGCTCCAGCGGAGCAACTTCTGGGACTGCCGATCGCCGCTGCTCCAGGCACGGTCGTGATTGATGCCCCCGGTCGGGCTTCGGCCGAGTGCTCCGCCCACGAAGATTCCAACTCCTAAGGCACCCGCATCACTGTATGAAACAGCAGCCCCCGGCCATCATAACCTGGCTCACCCGCAACTGGTCGGGCCACGCGCTCAGTTAGGGTAGCGCGGCTTGCCTCACTACTCCTCGACACCAGCCATTCCCGCAAAGAACCGAGCCATCTAGTGCTCGACGCGCGGCGGCAACGCGAGGAAATACGTTCGAACGCGGCGCAGGCGAGAGCGGGGATTTCCAGAAGATTTCGACGTGCATATCGGGGATCGGCACGCGATCATACAGAGCGCTAACTCCACGCCCGCACTCCGTCGCGCACAGCGAAAGAGGCATCGCTCCCGCGACCGCACCGTGGCATAGCTTAAGCGGGCGCAGAACTCCTTCTGCGCCACTTAAATTTCTCGGAGCAGGAAGAACGCCCCGTTTTGAATTGAAGACGGGAAAAGGCTTGAATTGCTGAGAGGAAATTTGGTGGACGCACCTGGACTCGAACCAGGGACCTCTTGCATGTGAGGCAAGCGCTCTAACCGGGCTGAGCTATGCGTCCACCGGGAAGACGGATTATCGCGCCCGCTCGATTGCGCCGCAAGGGCATAATCCAGCGCGGGCGCGTCCCTGACGGCATCCCGTTCGTGCCGATGCGCCCGCTTCCGGACGATCGGACCGCGCTTCGCGCTCGGCCTTTATCTCGTTGAAAGTGGCAGTCGTGGCGGCGTGATTACGGGGTGTTCATCAACCTGATCACTTCGGCGCGGCCCCATTCGACTTCGGCGCGATGCCGATTCGCCATCGCCTGCAAGTAATCATGGATCGCGCCGGTCGGCGGCGCGATCGCGAGCGCCTCCTCGGTCTTGCGCGCAACCCATTCCTGCCCGCGCGACATCAGGTTGAGCCGGTCGCGGATCGCATCGAGCGCCGCGACCTTTCCCGCAAACGGTCCGGTCTGATCCGACGGCGTGCCGCCCGCCGCGCGGATCATCGCCGCGAGTTCCTCGGCGTTGCGCTTCTCGTGATCGCGCGAGGCGAGAAGGAAGCGCCTGAGCTGTTCCTGCTCTACGTCGCGCGCGAGTTCCTCCAGCGCGACAACGCCGGCACGCTCCGATTCGAGCAACAGGTTCAGCTTCTCCTCGAGACGCTTGTCCACCGCGGGGAATTTAGTGGGCCAACCACATTGGCGCAAGCCGACCGCGCGAGCACCATCAGTCAGCCGGACCAATCGGGACTATCGTCAGGATTGCGGCAGCTCAGAGCGCAAACCTGGCATCGGTCGCCGATGAAGGTGCCGAACGAATGGAACAAGTGCTGGCATCGCGGGCAGATCGTGAACGATGCTGTCCCCGCGCACACGATCGCCGCGAGCACCATCGCGACCATCACGCTCGATGCGGCCGGGGCGGGCCATATTTCCGCGACCACCAGCGGGGCGACTATCGCCGCGGCGGCAAAAAACCAGAAACACTGATGCAACCGATGGATTCGATGGAGGATCGCGCGCTGCCGCTCCGTCAGCATCGCCGAGTGATCGTCCCCGGGCGCCGTCAAGCGCTCGCCCGCCTCACTTCATCAGCATCCGCACCGACACGATTATCATGAAGATCGCGAACGCGCGCCGCAGCGCGAGCCCGGATATCTGAACCGCGATCTTCGCGCTGAAGTACGCCCCTATCAGCAGGCCGATTCCGAGCAGGAGCGCATAGGTGACGTTCAGCTCGCCGTGCTTGTAATACTCCCAGGCGCCGAGAAGGCCCACGGGCGGGAGCAGCGCGCCGAGCGACGTCCCGACCGCGGTATGCTGCGGCATCGCGAGCAACAGCACGAGCGCGGGGACGATCAACACGCCTCCGCCGACGCCGAAGAAGCCGCCGAGGATTCCGCCGGCCAATCCGATTGCGAGAACGATTGCTATTTCCGTCATTTTGGGTCCGTGCATGAGTGGGACGCGGGCGGGATGCCCGCGCGCGTGTCGCGCCGAGATTATCAGACCTGCGCGGGATGAATGAAGGCGCCGGTCAACTCGGACGTGATCTATTCGATGCTATCTGGTTAGCTGCGGCCTTCGAGGCGGTCGCCGACCATCTCCGCAAGGCGCTCGGACGGGAGCCGGCGCAGGTCCGCGACGGAGAATCCCGATGCGGCCGCATGGCCGCCGCCGCCGAAGCCCTCGGCCAGCCGCGACAGGTCGATGTCGCAGTCGGCGCTGCGGCGCAGGCTTACGCCCTGGCTTCGCAAATCGAACAGCGCGACGACGGTGCGATGCTCATCCGCGTAAAGATGCGCGGCGACTTCGCTGCTGTAGCCGAAGCAGCTCGCCGTGCGGACTTTGATTCCGTTGTTGAGGATGCGATCGACGATCGTGGCGTGGGCAAGCTCGAGGCTCCGGCGCAATCCGTCCTGTCCCGTCGCGAGCGCGGCCAGCAGCTTGCGCGACATCCGGGGCTCATCGAGCTTGAGTATCTCCCGATACGACGCCATCCCGCCGAGCGTCTGAACGGCGAGCGCCCAATCGGACGACTCGGGGATTTTGTGGATCCAGCGGTCGTGGTCGTCGGCGATTGCGGCGAACGGGAAGAACCTGTCGAACGCCTCGCGCCGTTTGGCGGAAAGCGTCTTGCGCCCCATCCGCTTGAGGAAATTAAACGTGAGCCGCGCCGCCGAGAAGCGCTCCGACAGCACCACGCCTGCAAACGGCACCTTGAACTCCGGCGCGTCTGCGCGGGAAACTGCGGTTCGATGGTGATCGATCCAGTAGATGCCTGCGCCGCGCCGCGCGAGATCGGTCAGATGGCCGGCGGTCTCCCGCGATGTCCACGAGAGGTCGGTGATCCAGATTTCGTCGGCGCCGTCGCGCGAGCGCAACTCGAGCGCCTGGATCGCGCGATCGGCGTCGGCGTTGCCGGCCAGCGTCGGGATCACGCGATCGCCCTCGTAGAACCGCGCAACCACCGCCGCCGCCATCACGCCATCGAGGCATGACGGGCCGTGGCTCACGACCTGGACCGTCCGCGCAACTTGATTGGGCATGAGAGAGAAATTCTAGAGCAATCCGCAGCCCCGCGCGACGGTCCGCCGCGCGCTCTCTCGACGTTCGCTGCGCAAAGCGCGAATGCGCTCAGCGCGCTCAGGTTCGTACTCGCATCGGCGTGGGTCGCGCTTTATTTTTCAGGCCACGCGCGGCGGCCGGCCCTAGCCGCAATCGCGGCGGTGGCCGCCGCAAGCGATTTCATCGACGGGCGGCTTGCGCGGCGGCTCGCGATCGCCGGCGGTGCGGGCCAATGGCTCGATTCGGTCGCGGACGTGACCTTCGTTCTGGCGGCGCTCGGATGTGCGGCGGCAAGCGGCGCGCTGCCGGTCTACATTCCCGCGCTGATCGCGCTGGCGTTCGCGCAGTATGCGGCCGACTCTCTCATCTTGAAGCGCGCGGCTGGCCCGATCCGGAGCCGGCTCGGCCATTGGGGCGGGATAATCAACTACGCGCTCGTGCTCACGCTGGCATTCGCGCCGCCGGACTCATTTCCGCCTGTCGCAATCCGCGCGATTGCGCCGGCGATCGCCCTGTTCTACCTCGGCGGAATCGCCGAGCGAGCGATTGGTTATTGGCGGTCATCACAGGGAGCGGCGCGTGCAGGTTCCCAGTCAAGCCGGTGACAGGCTGCGCGCGACGCGCGCGAAGAAAAAAGCGCATCGGGATCGAAGGTTCAGATCCGCAACAGTCGTGTCATACGATGTGTCAAATCGCGTAACGCTGTGTTACTCTCGGCGCAATCCCATAAACTGACGCATCCGGGCAACATAAGAGTTTGCGATTTGCCTACGGCGTTGGTCTCGCGCATAATCATCGAGGCGTCAGTCGGATGCCAACCGGACGATGAGCCAGGAACCGGCAGCGAGTCGGGCGAGGGGGGCGGCCCGCGACTTGCTCTGGCTCAAGGGCCGCGGAATTTCGTTCCACGGCCAGGCCGCGTAGATGCTCGCGGCTGGGAGGGGGATCGCGATGAACATTGCAAAGACTGCCGTGATCGCCGGCGTGGTGCTTGGCCTCTCGATGGCCGTCGGTTTCGCGCAGGACACTGCCCAGCCGGCTGCGGTCATCACCCAGGCAATTGACGACAGCAACCTGGTCACGCTCGGGGGCAACACGCGTCCGGAAGCGAACGCGCGCAACGATCGCGGTCCGGTCGACGACGCCTTCCGGATGGACCACATGTGGCTGCAGTTGCGGCGTTCTCCCGAACGCGAGCACGCGATCGAAAAGTTCATCGATGAACTCACCGACCCCAAGTCGCCGAACTACCATCACTGGCTGAGCCCGACGGAGATCGGAGATCGCTACGGCCTGGCGCAGGCGGACATGGCCGCTATCAAGGGCTGGCTCAAATCGCACGGGTTCACGGTCAACGCGGTCTATCCCAACGGGATGGTGATTGACTTTTCGGGGACGGCGGGGCAGGTGCGCGAGGCATTCCACACCGAGATTCACTGGCTCGATGCGAACGGCGAGAAGCACATCGCCAACATGAGCGACCCCCAAATTCCCGCCGCGCTCGCACCGGCGGTTGTCGGCGTGGTGGCCCTCCACGACTTCCGTCCGCACCCGGTGCTCCACAAGTCGACTGAATATACGATTGGCGGCGGCACCTACGCTCTCGTACCGGCCGACCTCGCCACTATCTACAATTTGAATCCGGTCTTCTCGGCAGGTTATTCCGGCCAGGGCCAGACGATCGTGGTGGCCGAGGACAGCGACGTCTATGCGCCCGGGAATGCGATTTGTACAGCCGCCGGAACTCCAAATGCCTGTTGTACGGGCCTCGCGACGGGAAGCTGTTCCGGAGACTGGGACACCTTCCGCAGCACGTTCGGCCTTTCCACCCCCTACCCGAGCGGGCGCTTCCGCGAGTTCCAACCGCCGCCGCCTGCCGGCGGTACGCCCTGTACCGATCCGGGTGTTACGGGTGCCGAGGGCGAAGCGATCCTGGACGCGGAATGGTCCAGCGCGGCGGCGCCTAACGCGACCATTGTGATGGCCTCGTGCGCGGACGTTTCGACCGGAACTTTTGGTTCGACGATCGCTTCCGGTGTTTTCGTTGCGATCTATAACGTGGTCAACGGCGCCTTGAGTCCCCCGCCGGATGCTATCAGCGTCAGTTACGGGCAAT
>DASPOF010000055.1:0-3544 GCA_035626155.1 Binataceae bacterium (SeqCode) | reverse complement strand
TCCGCGATGCCAGGCGGATAACCGCGCGGAGCGCAAGTTTTGCGCATCGTGCGGCGCGCCGCTTGGCGCGAACTGCCCGAACTGCGGATTCGAAAACGCGCCGGGTGAGAAATTCTGCGGCGGATGCGGCAAAGCGCTCGGAGCGCCGGCATCAGTTGCTACCCCGAGGAAACCCGAAGCCCAGACTTTCCGCGTAGGCGAAACAATCGCGCCCGAGAACATCGAGGGCGAGCGCAAGACGGTCACGGCGCTGTTCGCCGATATCAAGGGCTCAACCGAACTTGAGCAGGATCTCGATCCCGAGGAGGCCCGTGCGATTGTCGATCCCGCCCTCAAGCTGATGATCGATGCGGTGCAGCGTTACGACGGCTACGTTGTGCAATCCACCGGCGACGGGATTTTCGCGATCTTCGGCGCCCCGGTCGCCCACGAGGACCATCCGCAAAGGGCGCTGTACGCGGCGCTCCGGATGCAGGAGGAATTGCGGCGTTATTCGTCGAAGCTGCGTGAGGCAGGCAATCTACCGATCGAGGCGCGGGTAGGGGTAAACACCGGCGAAGTAGTCGTGCGGACGATCTCCACCGGCGGCAAAAGCGAATACACCCCCATCGGGCATACCGCCAACCTCGCGTCGCGGATGCAGGCGCTCGCGCCGACGGGATCGATTGCCATCAGCGAAGCGACCCGGAAGCTCTGCGAGGGATACTTCGCGCTCAAGGCGTTAGGGCCAACGAAGGTCAAGGGTGTTGCGGAGCCGGTCAATGTTTATGAAGTGACGGGTTTGGGGCCGCTGCGCACGCGGCTTCAGCGCTCGGCCGGACGCGGGCTGACGAAGTTCGTGGGACGCGAGCGCGAGATGGACGCTCTTGGGCGCGCCGCCGAGCGGGCGAAGGTTGGGCACGGACAGATCGTAGCCGCAGTGGCGGAGGCGGGCACCGGCAAGTCGCGGCTGTTCTTTGAGTTCAAGGCCAAGAACCAGTCGGGCTGGATGGTGCTGGAGGCGTTCTCGGTCTCCCACGGCAAGGCGTCGGCGTATCTGCCGGTTCTCGATCTGCTGCACAGCTATTTCAAGATCACCGGCGACGACGACGCGCGCACACGGCGAGAGAAAGTGAACGGTCGGATCATCACGCTCGACCCGTCACTGGAGGATACCCGGCCGTACCTTTTCGGCCTGCTCGGGATCGTCGAGGGCGAAGATCCGCTCGCCCAAATGGACGCGAACATCCGCAAGCGCCGCACCCTCGAAGCAATCAAGCGCATTCTGCTGCGCGAGTCGCTCAACCAGCCGCTGATGGTGATCTTCGAGGATTTGCACTGGATCGACGAGCAGACCCAGGAGCTGCTCAACTTGCTCGCCGACTCGATCGGCACGGCCAAGATTCTGCTGCTGGTGAACTACCGGCCCGAGTACACGCATCAGTGGAACAGCAAGACCTACTACACGCAGCTCCGGCTCGACCCGCTGGGCAAGGAATCCGCCGACGAGATGCTGGCGGCGTTGCTTGGCGACGGGAAAGATCTCGCAGCACTGAAGCGAGTAATTGTCGAGCGAACCGAAGGCAATCCGTTCTTCATGGAAGAGACGGTGCAGGTACTCCTCGACGAGGGCGCGCTGGTTCGCAACGGCGCGATGCATCTGACCAAGCCGATCGGCGAGCTGAAGATACCGCCGACGGTGCAGGGGATTCTCGCGTCGCGTATCGATCGATTGCCGGCAGACGCGAAAGACCTGCTGCAAACGCTCGCGATTATCGGGCGCGAGTTTCCGATGTCGCTGATTCGTGGCGTCGTTCCCAAGTCGGATGACGAACTCAACAAGATGCTTAACGACCTGCAACTTGGCGAGTTCATCTACGAGCAGCCTGCGGTGGGCGATACAGAATACCTCTTCAAGCACGCGCTGACGCAGGAGGTCGCCCAAAACTCAGTACTGATGGAGCGGCGCAGGCTGCTTCATGAACGAATCGGTACAGCGATCGAATCGCTTTACGCGTCGTCGCTCGACGACCACGTAGCCGAACTGGCGCATCACTTCAGCCACACGGCGAACGCCGACAAAGCGGTGCACTATTTGTTGCTGGCCGGCAGGCGGTCGTTGGAAAGGTCGGCTATCGGCGAAGCTGAGAAACAATTGCGCAAGGGACTCGAACTACTCAAGGCGCTGCCTGAGACGGCATCGCGGGACGCACGCGAGCTAGATCTGGTTAGCGCGCTTTTCACGGCACTGTTCATCACGAAAGGATACGCCGCGCCGGAGACAATCGAGGCGGCCGAGCGCGCCCGTTTTTTGGCGGAGAAAGGGGGCAATCTTGCCCAAGTGATTCTGCAACTGTGGGCGGTTTGGACTGCCGCTTTCGTTTCGAGCGATCTGACCCGTGCGGGAGAACTGGCGGACCGGATGCTGGAACTGGCCGAACGCGATGGTAGCCCAACCAGTCTTGCGTTCGCGCACGGGGCTCAAGTCCGTGTCCGACAGTATCGCGGAGACCTCAGGGGCGCGGAGCGGCACTTTGCCATTTGGAGCCGCTTTATCGACAAGTCTGCGGCTGAGCATTTTCCCGAAGAGCGAACCATCATAATCGGAGCCAGCGGAAGCCTAATCGCGGCTATAATGGGTTATCCGGACCTAGCCAGTAAACGTACTGACCAGGCGGTCGCTTTCGCGCTCGAAAGGCGAAACCCCTACGCGTTGGTTGCTGGGCGGTGCTTTGAAAGCATGCTGTGGCGGCTGCTGCGAGACCCAAAACGTGGGCAAGCGGCGGCATCGCACGCGTTGGCCTCGGCCGAAGAGTTAGGTAGTCCGACGTTCATATCTTATGCGCTTGGGACCTTGGGCTGGGCTATCGCGCATCTGGGTGCTCCGGAGGAAGGCATCAACCTCATACGCCAGGGACTGGAAGGCCAAGCGCTGGTGAGTAGTAGGATTGCCAAATCCCATACGCTTACCTGCCTAACAGAAGCGCAGGTGCTCGACGACAAGATTAATGATGCGCTTGAAACAATTGAGGAGGCTCTAGGCACGAATCCCGAAGAAATTCTGTTTAGGCCGGAAGCCCTGGCATGTCGGGGCAGATTGCGTCTCGAGGTCGGACAAGAGGATATGGCCGAGGCAGATTTTCGTGAGGCGATCGCGCTCGCGCAAAAGATGGAAGCGAAGTTGTGGGAGCTGCGCGCGACGACGAGCCTCGCGGGATTGCTGCGCGACACGAATCGCCGCGACGAGGCGCGCGCGATGCTCTCCGAGATCTACGGCTGGTTCACCGAGGGCTTCGATACCGCCGACCTGAAGGACGCCAAGGCGCTGCTCGAGGGGTTGAGCAGGTGACCGGCCGCCAAGTGGCGGGCAATCAGTGGCCCTAGGGGTGGCGAAATGGTAGAAGCGTCGTGCCTGCAAGACTCTGGGGGAGAGACCGATGAAATGTCCGCGATGCCAGGCGGATAACCGCGCGGAGCGCAAGTTTTGCGCATCGTGCGGCGCGCCGCTTGGCGCGAACTGCCCGAACTGCGGATTCGAAAACGCGCCGGGTGAGAAATTCTGCGG
>DASPOF010000054.1:0-33459 GCA_035626155.1 Binataceae bacterium (SeqCode) | reverse complement strand
TCCGCGATGCCAGGCGGATAACCGCGCGGAGCGCAAGTTTTGCGCATCGTGCGGCGCGCCGCTTGGCGCGAACTGCCCGAACTGCGGATTCGAAAACGCGCCGGGTGAGAAATTCTGCGGCGGATGCGGCAAAGCGCTCGGCGGCGAGCCTGCACCCCCATCGAAGCCCGAGCCGACCGCGCGCGAAGTTCAATCGCAGCTGATGCCGAAAGACCTCGCCGCAAAAATCCTCAAGACGCGTGGTCAAATCGAGGGCGAGCGGCGCCAGGTCACGGTGCTGTTCTGCGACCTTGCGCGCAGCACGGAAATAGCCGAGCGGCTCGACCCCGAAACCGACCGCGAGCTTCTAAACGAGTACCTCGAGGGCGCGATTCGCACCGTTTATCGCTATGAGGGTGTGGTGACCGAGATCGCGGGCGACGGCTTCATGGCGATTTTCGGAGCGCCTGTGGCGCACGACGACGATCCGGCTCGCGCCTGCCGCGCCGCGCTCGAAATCATGGCCGGGCTCGATGCGGTCGGGCGCAAATGGAAAGACCGCGTCGGGCATGCGATCGCGGCTCGAATCGGGCTCAACTCCGGCCCGGTCGTGGTCGGCACCGTCGGCAACGATTTGCGGATGGACTACACGGCGATTGGCGACACCATCAACGTCGCATCGCGAATCCAGACCAGCGCGCAGCCGGGCCAGATTTGTCTGTCGGAAGCGGCGCGCAAGCTGGTGGCGCCGCGCTTCGAGACCGAAGAGGTCGGCCGCGCGACCTTCAAGGGCAAGAGCGCCGAGACCACCGTGTTCAGGCTGGTGCGCGAGGTTCCGCGCCAGGAGCGGCGGCATCAGGCGCTCCGCAGCGGGCTCAGCCATTTTTGCGGCCGCCGCAGCGAACTGGCCATGCTGCGCGAACGCTTTGACACGGCGCGCGAGGGCGACGGCCAGGTGGTGCTGCTTTCCGGCGAAGCGGGAATCGGCAAGTCGCGGCTCGTCTACGAGTTCCGGCGCTCGCTCGATGCGGACACATACACCTGGCTCGAAGGCCAGTGCATGAGCTACGGGACAGTGGTTGCCTACCACCCGTTCCTCGACTTGTTGCGCGGTGCGTTCGAGATCGACGAGTCCGACACCGAGCCCGTAATCATCGACAAGATCAACCGCTTCTGCGCCGGACTCGGCCCGAAAGTGAGCGCCGGCGTGCCGTTCCTTCGTGATTTGCTCTCGGTCGATTCCGGCGACGCCCGGGTCGCGACCATGCTCGAGAGCCTCAAGGCGGCGAGCTACTCCGAGGCCATTCGCGACCTGATCCTTGCGCTCGCCGCGCAGCGGCCGGTGGTCCTGCTGATGGAGGATGTGCACTGGGTCGATCAGAGCAGCGCGACGTTGCTGCGCTGGCTGTTCGACAGCATCGCGGGAGCGCGCGTGTTCGCACTGGTCACGCATCGCCCCGACTACAACTGGCCGTTCCCGGTGCGCAGCTACTTCAGCCGCATCTCGCTGCACGGCCTGCCCGCATCGCTGGTGGACGAGCTGACCGGATCGGTGCTGGGCCGGAGCGATCTGCCGGGCGCGCTCAAGCGGCTGATTGCCGAGCGGTCCGACGGAAATCCGTTCTTCGTCGAGGAGCTTGCCAAATCGATTTCGGAAATGGGAGCCGCCGCGCAGCGGACAGACGGCGCGCTCGCCGAGGCGGTGCCGGCTACGCTTCAGCAGGTCATCATGGCGCGCATCGATCGGCTGGACGAGGAGGGCAAGCACGCGTTGCAGATCGCGTCGGTAATCGGCCGCGAGTTCGCGATGCGTATTTTCGATCGGATGCGAGATTGGCAGGGAAGCTCGGAGAGCAGCCTCGAAAAGCTCCGGAGCCTCGAGCTGATTTACGAAAAGACCGTGCATCCCGAGCTTGCGTACATGTTCAAGCACGCGCTCACCCACGACGTTGCGTACGGGACACTGCTCCGCGCGCAGCGGCGCGACATCCATCGGCGCGTCGCGGCGCTGATCGAGGAGATTTACGCCGAGCGGCTGCCCGAGTTTTACGAGACGCTCGCCTATCACTTCGAGCAGGGCGAGATGCCCGAGCGCGCGGCTCATTACGCGCTGCTCTCCGGCGAGCGGGAGGCATCGGCTCTATCTCCCGAGGCTGAGCATCACTTCCAGCGCGCGATCGCGCTAGCGGCCGCGCGGCCAGGCTGCGAGGAAATCGTCGTCAAGGCGCAGAGCGGCTTTGGCGATCTGATGTTGCTGACCGCGCAGACCGACCGGGCAAATGCGGCCTACAATGGTGCAATCAGCGCAGCCAAGGATCCTGAGACAGCCCGGCGCATCCGCAACAAGCTGGTTCAGCGGAAGTTCGTGACCCGGGACGGGGTGCGCATCGCTTACTACCTGCAAGGGTCAGGCGGCGACGGCTCCGACCGATCCGCCACGCCGATCGTGATGTTTCATCCCATGCTGCAGGGGTCCGCTGCACATGCGCCGCTGGCGCTGCGTCTGTGCCAACAATTTCCCGTTGCGTACATCGACCCACGAGGACTTGGCGCATCGGACAAGCCAAACGAACCGTACGATTTCGACGTGCGCGTGGCGGATGCGCTGGCAGTCCTGCGCGAACTGCCCTTCGCAAAGTTCATCCTGTGGGGAGACTCGGACGGCGTTCCTTCGGCGGTGCGGATGTATCACGGCCTCCCCGGCAGGATCGAAAAGATGATCCTATTCGGCGGCATGGCGCGCATCCGCCAAGCCCCTGATTACCCAATCGGCGCCACGGACGAGCAGATCAGAGAAGTGATGGACCGTTTTTTCGCGGACGATTATCGTGCGGGGCTCGACGCCTTCTTTTCAGACGGGCTCAACGAGCCGGGCCTGAGTGCGTGGAAAGATCGACTCGTCGATATCTGGTTCCAGAATATCCCGCGGCAAATTTTCATCGGTTTTCTACAGCAGACCTTTGACATCGATGAGCGGGATCTCTTTCGCAAGGTCGATGCGCCGACCTTGGTTATAGCCGGCCAGCACGACATTTTGGTGCCGCCCAGGCACGCGCGCTATGTCGCCGACCTCATCCCGGGCGCCCAGTTCGCCTTGATCAAAGGCGCAGGACACAGCGCCATGGCGACCGCCACCGACACATTCCTCGAGATTGTGACCACGTTCATCAGAACCGGCACGCTGCCGAAGACCGAGTGGGAAGCCCGGCCTACTGCCAAGCGGTAGGCCGCGCAGTTAATGCCTGAGCGATAATCGATTTCTTGCTCACAGCGGCGAGAGCCACAACCGGAATCAGCGGGTGGAAAACTTCGCGATGAAGGCGTTTTGTGTAGAGCCCGCGGGCCAGGTTTGGGCCGGGTTTTTCAACGGGAAATCCTGCGAGGAAGTCACCCCGGACACGACCACATTCCCAAACCGATCGACCGCCAGTCCGTAAGAGCGGTCATTATTGGTTCCACCGAGATAGGTCGAATAGCCCAGGCTTCGACCGCTGCGGCTGATCTCCATGAGGACGGCGTGAAACATTCCTTCGTCCCCGAGGTGCGAGGGAATTAACGCATCCTTGGTGTACGGGAACAATTGAGGCGACTCGACCGGATAGTAAGATCGAGTGTACTCAATGCCATCGGCGCTATTCTCTCCGGCTACCCAGGCATTGCCTTTTGGATCAACGACGGCGCCGGTGCAAAAGCCCGCCCCGCCCAGAAACGTGGAATAGGCAAGAGATGCCTTGCCGCTCAATGAAGCGTCGATCTTTACGAGGTAAGGCTGATCGCTGCTCGCGCCCGGTTGGAGGTAAGGCGCGCTGTTGTAAATGGAGGGCCCGGAGCTGGTCATCGGAAAGTCGAACGACTGCGTACGCCCCGTGGCCAGGATCAGTCCTTTCCGATCGAAAGTGATGCTGTAGGTGTCGTCCCTCGGACCGTGCGAGTCTCCCCCCTGGGCCGACACTCCCCCCAAATATGTGCTGTATTGCGTGGCGTATCGACAGTCCACGGAACCGCGGCAGCGTCGAGCCACCTGGAATCGAGACACGAATCCGTTGCTTTGGAATTGAGGCGGGGCGGCGGTCCGATAGCCATTGGGCGTCGTCGGGAAGTCATAGGAATCAGTGTAGCCTGCCACGGCAATCGCGCTGCCGGCGGCGTTAACCGCAACGCTATGTCCCTTTTCATTGCCGCTGCCGCCGAGAAAGCTGCAATAGAGCAGCGAATCCGGGCCGCTTTTGGCGGGATTGAGTATGCACAGGAAGGCGTCCGTCGTATCGCTCGGTCCCGTCATGTCGGGCTGAATGGCGTTCGAAGTAACGGGGAACTTGATTGCGGGCGCTGCGCCGCCGCGAGATTCGGTAGTACCGGTGAGATAGACCAGGCCGTGAGCATCCACGGCAATGTTGTTTCCGTTAGTGCTGTCGTCGACGTAGTCTCCATTCTGATCGACCTCGCCATCCACGTCGCTCCCACCCAGGTATGTGGAGTAACGTAGCGCGCCTGCCGCATCGAAGACGCTGACGAAGTAATCGCTGTTTCCGTTGTAGTGTGTCTGAAAGGCGTTCAGTGTTGGGAAGGGCTGGGCGGCATCCGACTGGGTCATCCCACCGACCGCGACTCCACCATCTGGCATCACGGCGACCCCGACGCCCATACTTTGGTTGTCGCCGCCCAGGTAGGTGCACCATAGCAGTTTGCCGTCCGCGTCGTATTTCGCCACGAAAGCGGAGAGCGTGCTGTTTGCCGCGGGACTGCCTCGGCAAGCGGATCCGGCCAGGTCGGTGACTGCCGTAGCGCCGGTCACGTAGGTGTTTCCCGATGCGTCGCTGGCGGCGTTCTGGGCGAAGGTGCGCGCAACGCATCCTTGACAGACCGGTGATCCGCCGCCGAGGTAAGTGGAAAAAACCAACTGTGGAGCGGATGGTTTCGAACTGGAATTCTGCGGCGATTCACCGCCGCCACATCCGTTGGTAGTCAGGAAAGCGAACAACAGAAGACCCAGCGCGATCGCTCTCGCACCGTGAAAGCGCCGTGAGGGACCGTCATCTCTGCGATCTACCAAGATCTTGTCTCCTCTCTTCTTGACCGGCTGCGAAACCGGGACCTGCGCCAACGTGAGCCGCGGTCCGGCCAGTCACGGGCGAATTGCCGCCGTTGCTCTCCCGTCACGGTGTATAGATCTCGGCGGTCTCCAGCACTGGACTTCCGACCGGCGCGGTTTCGGCGAGTCCAGCCGGAATCAACACTTCGCCTGAGTGAAGCAAGGTTGCAGTAAAGAAATCGCGCGGTGAGAGCATCGATACTCCCGCGTGGAACTGACCAGTTGACTGATTATAGAAGTCCACCGTGTCCGTCGATGTGCGTTGGGGTCCGAAGGGGGTGTACACCTGGATGGCGCCGCCCGCGATCATCACGCGGCCATCGGGCAGGTTGACCGCGGATTGATACACCCGCGTGTTGCTCATCGCGCCTGCGGTCGCAGTGAATTTGCCGGTCTTGGGGTTGAACAACTCCGCGGTGGCGATCGAGTTGCCATCTGCATCGAAGCCACCGGCGATCAAGACCCGGCCATCGCGAAGCAGATTTGCGCTTGCGCCCGAGCGCGGCGAGGTCGTCTTGCTCGGTAGTGCGGTGAATGTCCGGGTCCCGGGATCGTATAGTTCTGCGGTATTGCTGGCAGCGGTTGAGCCCGTGCCTCCACCGGCGAATAATACTTCGCCGTTCTTGAGTAGCGTGGCGGTCTGGTTTACGCGGGGCGAGGTCATCGTCCCCTTGGTCGCAGTGAAGGTTCCGGTCATGGAATGGTAGATTTGCGCCGTGTCGACCGGGTTTTCTTTCGCGTCGACTCCGCCCGCGATCAGCACCGTCCCATCGCCAAGCAAAGTGGCGGTGGCGAAGAAGGGCGAGAAGACCATCGGCCCCGCAGTGGGCGAAAATCTCATCGTTTTAGAATCGAAGAGATCGGCGGGTTTGCCGCTGTCACCGTCCAAGACCAGCACCTTGCCGTTTTTCAGCGTAACCGCGCTGCACTGCGCGCACGGGGCCTCGAGATCGTTGGCGGTGGGCAGGAAGCGGCGCGTCTTCGGGTCGAACACTTCCGCCGTTTCAAATTCCGCAGGATCGCTGGCGCCGCCGGCGATCAGGACGCGGCGATCGGGTAGGAGCGCTGAGCCATATCCCGCGCGAAGAGCGTTGAGGCCGCCGGTTACGGTGAAGGTCCCCTTGGCGCGATTGTAGATTTCGCCGCTCGGCTCGTAATTTCCTTGAGAATCGATTCCGCCGAGAATCAGCGGAGAGCCGCCGGGCAGTACCACGGCGGCCGCCCCCAGGCGCGCAATGTGAAGCGCGCCGGTGGGAGAAAAGCTATTGGTCGAGGCATCGAACAGATCGAAACTGGCATCCGCCGCCGTGCTGGGAAAGCTAGGGCTTCCCGCGCCAACGATCGCGTTTCCGTCAGTCAGCGGCGCGGCGGAGAGTTGCGATCTGCCCGTGCTCATGTTGTTGGCGGTGAGACTGAAGGTGGAAGTGTTCGGATCGTACAGTTCCGCGGTATCCAGAGACGTTGGATAATTTTCGCCACCCGCGATCAGCACGCGCCCGTCGCCCAGCAGAACTGCGGTCGATTGGTATCGGAATGAGTTAAGCGGCCCGGCGGTGGCGCTGAAGGTCCCTGATGCAGGATCGTAAAGCTCGGCGCTTGTTAGCTGCGTTACACCGTTGAGCCCGCCCGCAAGCAAAACCTTGCCATCGGCGAGCATGACTGCAACGTGAAAGCCGCGCGGACTAATCATCTTGCCCTTGGTGTACGAAAAGGCGCCCGAAGCAGGATCGTAAATCTCAGCCGTGTCGGTTGTACCGATGTTGTCGAACCCGCCCGCGATCAGTACGGTTCCGTCCTTGAGCGTGGTCGCAGTGCATCCGTCACGGGCGTCATTCATTGCGCCTTTGGTGGGCGCGAAGCTGTTACTTGCGGGATCATAAATCTCGGCCTGCAATAGACTATTGCCGCTGGCGTCAACCCCGCCGGCCTCCAGCGCCGTACCGTCCTCCAGCGCGGCCAGGCAGGGATCCCCTGTTGCGACTGACAATTGGTTCGCGACCAGAGTGAACGTGGCGGTCCTGGGGTGATACACCTCGCCGGAAGCGAGCAGCTTATTCGCCAGGGAACCGCGTCCTCCTACTTCCAGCACGTCGCCCGGTTTGAGCACGACCGCCGGGGCGATTCGTCCTGCCGTCATCAGGCCCGGCACCTGAACCGTCGCGCTGCGCGCCGAAGTTTGCGAATTGCCATTGGAAGTGCCGCCGCATACGGCGCAGAAAAACGCGAGCACGAGGACGCACAGAATGCTAGCCTTCATCTTCTCTCCCCCCCAAAGCTGCCGCGTTCAAGACTTTCGCAAGGGCGGCCGGCAATCACGCCGGCGCCACAGGCGCGATGCGGCCGTAACTCTCCTCATGGCGCATAAATCTCGGCGGTCTCCAGCGCCGCGAATCCGACTCCCGTAGCGGCTTCGACGATTCCGGCGGGAATCAAAACTTTGCCCGACCGGAGCAGTGTTGCAGTGAAGAAATCGCGCGGGTAGAGCATCGCCACGCCGGCATGGAACTGACCGGTTGAAGGATCGTAGAAGTCCACTGTGTCCGTCGACGTGACGGACAGCAGTCCGCTGATCTCTACCACCACGGCGCCGCCCGCGATCATTACGCGGCCGTTGCGCAGATTGACCGCCGATTGAAATGCCCGCGGGTTGCTCATAGCGCCCGCGGTCGCAGTGAAGGTGCCGGTCTTTGGATTGAACAACTCGGCAGTGGCGACGGAGGAGGAATCGGCATTGACGCCGCCGGCAATCAGGACCCGGCCGTCGCCAAGGCGGTTTGCGGTTGCGCTCACCCGCGCCGAGGTCATCTTGTGCGCCACTGCGGTGAACGCTTCGGTTCTTGGATCGTAGATTTCAGCGGTATCGAGCGCGCCGGAATATGCATCACTCGTGCTTCCACCTGCGAGCAACACTTCGCCGTTCTTGAGCATCGTGGCCGTGTGGATTGCCCGCGCCGAGGTCATCCTCCCCGACGTGGCCGTGAAGGTTCCCGTTTTGGGATCGTAGAGCTCCGCGGTGTCGAGCGCGTTGCCGCCCGTGTCGAGTCCACCCGCGATCAGGACCGTGCCGTTGCCGAGCAGGGTGGCTGTCGCGACGAACCGCGAGGCGATCATCGAGCCCGGGGTGGGCGAAAACTTCATCGTTTTCGGATCGAACAGTTCCGCGGTGGTGCCGGTACTGCCACCGGCAATCAGTACCTTGCCGTTTTTCAAAGTGACCGCGTTGAATGATGAGCGGGCTACATCGAGATTGTTCGCGGTAGGAATAAAATGACCCGTCTTGGGGTTGAAGACTTCGGCGCTGTCGAGCTCCTCGGTCTCGTCGTAACCGCCGGCGATCAGGACGCGGCCGTCGGGGAGCATCGCCGAGGCATACGCGACCCGAAGCGCGTTGAGGCCGCCGGTCACGGTGAATGTTCCCGCCGCAGGGCTGTAGATTTCGCCGCTTGGCTCGAAATTCCCGTTATTGGGCCCTTGATTGTCGATTCCGCCGAGAATAAGCGGAGAGCCGTCAGGCAATACCACCGCGGCCGCGTTTGCGCGCGCGATATGAAGCGCGCTGGCCGGAGAGAAAGTGTTGCTGGAGGCATCGAACAGGTCGCAACTGGCATCCGGAATCGCGGCGGGAAAAGCATTACTCCCTCCAGCGACGATCGCATTTCCGTCCGGGAGCGGCGCACCGGAGGCGACCCATCTGCCGGTGCTCATCGTGTTGGCGGTAAAACTGAAAGTCGAGCTGCCAGGATCGTACAACTCCGCGCTGGCAAGGGCGCTCAAGGAACCGCCTGCGCCCCCCGCCACGAGCACTCGGCCGTCGGCCAACAGAATTGTCGCAAAGTCGTCTCTGGCCGCCTTAAGCGGCCCCGCAGTTGCGCTGAACGTCCCTGATGCCGGATCGTACAGCTCGGCTGCCGATAGAGCGTATCCGTTACTATCCAGCCCGCCGGCCAGCAGAACCTTGCCGCCGGCGAGCAGCGCCGCACCATGAAACGCGCGCGCGGTGACAATCTTGCCTTTGGTATAGGAGAAGGTGCCCGTCTTGGGATTATAGATCTCCGCCGTGTCGAGCGAGTTGCCGTAGTTGTCCTGTCCGCCCGCGATCAGTACGGTCCCATCGGCGAGCGTGGTTGCGGTGCATCCATAACGGGGTTGATGCATCGGGCCCGCGGTCGGAGCGAAGCTGTTGGTGGCCGGATCGTAAATCTCGGTCTGCGAGAGCACGTTGCCAGTGTTGTCCTGTCCGCCGGCCTCCAACGCCGAGCCGTCGTTCAGCGCGGCGAGGCAGATACGGTACACCGCGGTTGGCAGTTTATTCGCGACCGAAGTGAAGGTGTCGGTCTTGGGGTGATACACCTCGCCGGAAGCCAGCGGTACGTCCGCCAGAGATCCGAGCCCTGCCACCGCCAGCACATCGCCCGATTTGAGCGTGACCGCCGCAGTCCATCGTCCTGTTGTCATCAGGCCGGGAACTTGAACCGTCGCGTTCGGCGCCGGCGATGGCGAAGCGCCACCCGAGCTGCCGCCGCAGCATGCACAGAAGAATGCGAGCGTGACTGCTCGCCCGATGCGAGCTTTCATTTTCCCCCCGGCGAGAATTTGCAGCTATCCCGTCGAAACCGGCCGCCTTCCTAAACGAATCGCGCAGAACTCTGAAGATCTGTCCGAAAGTTCAGCACAGCAATTGGCGCTGCTTGCGGCCAGCGCCCCACACGAGCGGGGGTATAGAACAACCCCGGCATCAAGGCAAGTGATGGGGCCCGCCCGGCGGCGCACGATCAGGCCATCTGCACGCCCCGTCACTCGGATCCAATTTTCGATATAGATACTTCAGGATAGCGCAGATTCCTTTGGCGCCCTCAGTGGCTGGTGGCCGGCAAGCCCTGGCGGATGCGCGCAGAAAAGTCGGAAGCGCGATCGGCGGCCCTTGCTTTTCCGGTGATGTCGCTGCGAGCCCGAAGGTCGGCGAACGGCAGGTCCGTGTCGATTTGACCCCTCTCGTAGAGAAGCCGATCGAGGTGTCCGGTTGCGAGCACCCGCCAATCGAAGCGCCCGGCCACTCCCGTTCTTCGTGCGTGGCCGCGAATGGCAGTGGTGCAGTTCTGACTCAGCGCATTGTACCATTGCGGACGATCCGCGAGCCGGTTGATCTCTTCCAGGTAATCGACGAGCAGCGCCCGCGCTTGCGGCGGTTCGGCGCGAATATGGTACAGAAACACCTGCTCGCCGCGAAAATTGGTTCGCAACCCGACCACGTCACGCTCATCGGCGACCACGTAGTAGAGTTCGTACTGCCGGAAAAATCCACGGATAGCCGAGTATGAATCGCCTTTCTTCTTGCGCGTTTCGATCGAGATGGCGAGATGCTGTCCGTTGCCGAAATCCCAACTCACGATCGTATGCGCGATATGCGCAGGCCCCCAGAAAGATACAAACAAATCCAGGCCACGAATCCGATCGAGGTCGTAAGTTCTGGTCTCCCAGCGCTGGTCGTAGTCGGATTCCGATCTGTATTCGAAATTTCGCACGTTCGCGATAGTCACCCGGTTGCCGCTGAAGGCCGCGCGCGCAGTGAGCGCGACATCGGGCGCCCAGTCGCGATCGTTGCTCGGCGGGATCGAAGTCCACCAGATAGCGACGGCAACGACGGGTAATACCGCAGCGATGAGCCCTCTCAAGGGCGGCCGAACGAGGGTAGCCAGTAGGATACTGATGATCGCGAATCCGGCGGCCGCGGTTCCCGCAAGCACGCGCGATCGAGGGCCGTCGAACCATAACGCCAGCACGCCCCACCCAATACCGGCGGCGGCGAGCGCCCACAGCAGCAACATCGCGGCCAGGCGCGCTGCGCGAAACACTATCATCGGATCCCCGCGTGCAAGTACAGGATGCGGCGGACCTCTTCGATCGTCTCGGGTGTGGCCTGAGCCGAGTGCCCGGAGCGCACGACCAGCTCGGACTCGGCTCCGTCAATGTGGGCGCTCTTGTAATCGACGACTCCGTCATCGCCTTCCTCGGCCGGCCCGGACCCTTTCACCGGAATAATCGAATGGACGTGAACGCCGGGCGCAATCGGCAGCGCGGCAAGCGATTTGAGAAATGGATTAGAGGCGTTCATGTTGTCCAGCGCGGTCGGGATCGTAAATGGGGTTCCCAACATGCCGGGCTCGCGAAGCTTCGCGATCTGAATCGCAGCTTTCGTAAGGCCGCCCGGGAGATTGATGAACTTGTTAATGAACCTGGCAAGCGGGTTGCTCGCCAGGAAGCTGCCGCGATGAGGTGTCGCAATGAAGATGACGCGCTTGACGAACGGCAGCGGTTTGACGAACAGCGCGCTAGAGAGTTGATCGCGCGTGTCCTTGTCGAGTTGCGCCTGATCGAACGGAACTGTGCTGATGTTGTTCCAGAACGCGTTGCCGCTGTCGACAATAGTCATTTTGGCGAGCAGCCCTCCCTGGCTGTGTCCAATCACGACCATCTGGTCAAGCTGAGGATCTTTTCCTTCAGGATCCACATCCCTGCGCACCGCCTGAAGCGACTCCCGCAAGCGCATCGCAGACAACGCTATGGGGTTGCCGCTGTTGTAGATGAATGACCAGATCTGATAGCGCGACGCGATCGCAGAATCGCCAATCAACTCGTTGGCCATCTCGGCCCAGCGGGCGGGACTCGACGCTGTCCCGTGAACCAGCACCACCGGAATCATATTGGGATAGTACGGATGCAACATGTAGAGGCCGCTGATGTCGCCGCTGCTGCTGCCGGGAAGCGCAAAGTCCCCGCGTCGAAAGCCGGCAATCTCGAAATCCCAAACCGGTGCGCCCTCCAGCCGGTAGGCCAGTGCCGCGCTCGGATCCGATTCCAGCGGTACGGTGTACGTCCCAATCCTGAGCGCCGGCGTCCGGTCCTCGTCGTAGAGCTGGACGATGCCGCGCAGGTGACCGTCACTCATGGCGCGGCGCGGATCGTCGAATCGCACGAATGCGGTTATCGGAACTTTTGCCGTAGGTGCTATCCAGCGGCTCGCCGGGTTGCCGGGCGACGGTTCGACTTGCGCCGAAAGGGCCGCGCCGATGCCCGCTCGACGGTAAACGTTGCGCAGTCCCCGCACCTTGAGGTCGGCGAGCGAAACGAATTTCGTCAAACGATATCCGGCGTACGTGAATCCGGCCGGATCGGCGGCGAGATCCAGCGAACCGAATGGCAGATTGAATTGCCGCGGGCTTAGGTCGACCTCGCTTCCGCCCTCGGTCGAAAGCCCCAGCGCGATGCCGCGATTATAAAGATCGACCGCGAGCCGAAGCCGCGGATCGTACGGTCCGGGCGCATCAGCCGCATTTGCCGGAAACAGGAAAGAGTAGGCGTAAGCTGCGGACGCGAGGTAGTACGGTTGATTCTTCGATTCATCGGCGTATGCAAACGAAAGCTCGGATAATGCAAACAGCCGATCGCGCTCATCGGCCTTGCCGAGTCCCGAATTCAATTCGCCGATCACTTGCGGCGGATCGTCGTGGAAGCGCTGGCCGAGCGCCATCCGCTCCAGGATTTGACGCGAATACTCGCTCGGACGGCCGGCGGAGAGGATATTTGCGTTGAGTTCGCGATGGGCCGTTTGCTCATCGACGCGCGTGACGCCGACGGGGGTCGCGCATCCGGCGACGGCCACGATGAGGATCGCGAGTCCTATCGTCCAGCTCGCGATTGACTCGCGGCGTAACCGGCATGCGTACCGGGAGCGGCGTGCTGGCATCTCGCGCTTCACGCAGGCTCGTTCCTCGACTGCGCTATTACCTGGGCCGGATGCCGCTGCTTCGCTCGATGTCGCACGGCCGCTTCGTTTCGAGAACCACAGCTATTTCTAACAGGCAACATGAATCAGCGGTGAATAATCACCCGGAATTTTTCCGCGTTTGTCATCTGGACCCGGACTTCCCTTTTCCAAGTAGAATACCAACTTGGTAAAATGCGCGAAACGCCCTGTTGGACGCGGGTTTCGATGCGATCGGGGTGATCCGCGGGCGGATCGGCGGTGGGTGAAGCGCAGGCAATTTGTTGAGCGTGGCAGGATTTTGTGATGGCGAGAGCGGAGGATGGAGGGACCAGTGTGCGCAAAGGCCGCTCAAGAACGCCAGCTTCGCCGTGCTGGCGTTACGGGAAGGCCGAGCCGGACCCAAGGCGGGCCTCCTTCGACCCGAAACCCCGCCGGCATTTTGCGCTTGCCGCCTGCCGGGTGCTAATGCGATGCTGCCGCAGCATCCAAAATGGAAATTCCGGTCAAAAGGACCTGAACGACAGGAGAAACATCGATGGGACGCAAGGTATACGTGGTTGGCGTCGGCATGACCAAGTTCGAAAAACCAGGTTCTCGCGCGTGGGACTATCCGGATATGGCGAAAGAAGCCGGCTCCAAGGCCCTTCAGGACGCCGCCATTGCGTACGATGCCGTCGAGCAGGCGGTAGTAGGCTACTGCTACGGGGAATCTACCTGCGGCGAGCGCGCGCTCTACGGTCTGGGGATGACCGGAATTCCGATTTACAACGTGAACAACAACTGCTCGACGGGCTCGACTGCTCTGTTCATGGCGAAGCAGTTCGTCGAGGGCGGGATGGCGGACTGCGTGATGGCGCTCGGATTCGAGAAGATGGAGAAAGGCTCGCTCGGCGCAAAGTTCACCGATCGCATCAATCCGATGGATCATCACATTGAGTTGATGGTCGAGTTGCGCAATTTCGCACCCGCGCCTCCGGCGGCGCAGATGTTCGGCAACGCCGGCCGCGAGCACATGGAGCGCTACGGGACCACCGCGATTCAGTTCGCGAAAATTGGATGGAAGAATCACAAGCATTCGGTCAACAATCCGTATTCGCAATTCCAGGATGAGTATTCGCTCGAAGGAATCCTCGCCGCGCCGATGGTCTACGAGCCTTTGACCAAGCTTCAGTGCTGCCCGACTTCCGACGGCTCCGCATCGGCGATTCTCGCCAGCGCCGATTTCGTCAAGAAACACAAGCTCGAAGATCGCGCCGTCGAGATTCTCGGGATGGCGATGGCGACCGACCTTCCCAGCACATTTTCCGAGCGTAGCTGCATCAAGATGGTCGGCTACGACATGTCGAAAAAGGCAGCGCGGAAAGTGTACGAGCAGAGCGGGCTGGGTCCCGAAAACGTACAGGTCGTCGAGCTGCACGATTGTTTCTCGTGCAACGAACTCATTACCTACGAAGCGCTCGGTTTGTGTCCCGAAGGCAAGGGCGGAGAGTTCGTCGATTCGGGCGCGAACACATACGGCGGCAAGGTGGTGGTGAATCCTTCCGGCGGGCTGATTTCCAAGGGACATCCGCTCGGCGCCACCGGCCTCGCGCAATGCACGGAACTCAATTGGCAGTTGCGCGGTATGTCGAACAAGCGACAGGTCAAAGACGCCAAGGTCGCCTTGCAGCACAATCTGGGATTGGGCGGCGCAGCCGTGGTGACGATGTATCGTCGCGCACAACTGAGCTAGCAGGATGTTGAGGAAAGCGTGATTCCATTTCGGCTGCGCCGCGGCCTCAACATCCTGCATGTAAGATGGCTGCCTTCCTCCACCTTCTCCCCCGGTCTCTTCCGGGGGAGATAAGAGAGGGGGAGCAGGCTGTGATTTATCACCAGCCTGCTGGGCGCCGAATCAACATTCGACGCGCGCCGCGTTCCTTGATCCGGTTGAGCCTTGCCGGCCGGGGAGGGCGCGCTCAGGCGCAATCCGCTCGATTTGAGCGCGATCCTCTCCGCGCCAGCCTGCTATAACCGAAAAGAATGGCGCTATCCAAAAATACCATTGGACAGAAATATCGCCGCGCGCGATAAGGCTGAGATGGCGAAACCGGCAAGCGGCGACAATTACTGGCAGTGGGATTCGTGGCGTTGGGGCACGCATCGGGTCAATTGCCTGCCCGGCAGTTGCCCCTATCGCGTCTACGTGCGCCAGGGCAGGGTCATACGCGAAGAGATCTCCTGCACCCTTCCCGGTTTCGACGATCCTGAATTTCGCCTCCCCGACTCCAATCCGCGCGGATGCCAGAAGGGCTACCAGCATTCGCACTCGATGTACGGCGCCGACCGCGTGCTCTACCCGATGAAGCGGGCGGGGGAGCGCGGCAGCGGCAAGTGGGAGCGAATCACCTGGGAGCAGGCGTGGGAGGAAATCGCCGCCAAGCTCGCCGACATCATCGTGCGCCACGGTCCGCAATCGATCGTAGGCGACGGCGGCACCAACGGCTCCGGAATCCTGCGCGGCGGCGGCGAAGGTTCGATCCCGGGCCTGGTCGGGCGTCTCGGCGGCGTCGGCCTCGACGTTAATTTCCTCATCGGCGATTTCGCCCCGGGCCAATGGCTGACCTTCGGCCAGTCGCAGCACAGTCCGGGCGTGGAGAATTATTTCGTTGCCGACACGCTGATTATCACTCAGGGCAACCCGATTTACTCGGTGATCAGCGAGATTCACTGGCTGCTCGAGGCGCGCTATCGCGGGGCCAAAGTCGTGGCGATCCTGCCCGACAAGAATCCCAGCGCGCAGTTCGCCGACCTGTGGCTGCCGATCAATTGGTCGGCGGATCCCGCGCTGTGGCTCGGCGTAGCGAATGTCCTGATCGAGCGCGGATGGATTGATGCTGATTTCGTGAAGGAGCAGACCGACGCGCCAATTCTCGTGCGCTCCGACAACGGCGCCTTCCTGCGCGAGTCCGATCTGCGCGACGGTGGCGACGCGGAACAATTCTTCGCTGTGGACGCCGCAACCGGCAAGCTCGTCGCGCTGCCCAAGGGCACTCTCGCGCCCGCGTGCGATTACGCGCTCGAGGCCGAGCCCACCGTGACGCTCAAGGGCGGCGCGCAGGTGGTGGCGCGCACCGTGTTCTCACTGCTCAAGCGCCGCGTGGCGGAATACACGCCGGAAAAGGTGCGCGAACTTTCAGGGGTTCATCCGGAGCAGATCGAACGGCTGGCCGAACTGGTCAAGCCGCCGCGCCGCGTCTTCTTCGCGTCGATCGCCAACGCGGGCAAGCTCTATCACGGCGACCTGCTTGAACGCGCCCACTGCTACATCCTCGCCTTGACCGGGAGCCTCGGCAAACCCGGCACGGGTATTTTCGGATGGTCCGCCGGCGCGGAAGCAATCGCGAGTTCGGCGTTCGTGGGAGCGATGCCGCAGCAGCTCATGGAGGCGGCGGATCCGATGGTGACGGCGATGAACCTGTCGCAGATGCTGCAGGAGAACTATCGCACGCACTTCAAGATGGATCCCACCATGCCGCCCGCGGAAGCGGCGCTCGGCATGATGCGCGAGGGCCTGCGCTCAAACGGCACGGCCGCACCGCCGGTGTTCTTGTGGCTGTATCACGCTGGCTACCGCGAGGTTTGGGACAAATACCTCAACGATCCCAACGCGCCGCGCAAGATCAGCGAGTATGCCGACCAAGCGGTGAAGAATGGATGGTGGGAGGGGTTTGAGCGTCCGGCCCCCGGCACGCCGCCCAAGGCGCTCCTTGTGTCGGGGGGCAATCCGCTTCGGCGCCATCGCGGCGGCATGAACACGTATCTCAAGAACCTGTGGTCGAAGCTCGAGCTGGCGGTGGTCGCCGACTCGCGCTGGAGCACGAGTGGACTGTACGCCGACTACGTGCTGCCCGCGGCCTCCTTTTATGAATACGCCGACATGCGCCTGTCGTGTCCGAACTGCCGGCTGACCACGTTTACGGACCAGAGCGTGCCAATGCTTGGCGAGTCGAAGAGCGATCGCCAGATGACGCTCGGGTTGATGCGGCAGGTACAGGCTGAGTTCCGCAAGCGCGGAGTCGAGCGCTACCAATCAGGAGGCCGCGAAATCCTGGTGGGCGAGCTCGCGTGGCGCTCCACGTACGGAGGCCGCTACGACAATACCAACGAGGACGAAGAGCGGCTGGTGGATGACACTTATCGCGCGCTCGGGCAGATGGGATGGTTCACGAGCGTGGACGGCGAAGAACTGAATCTCGCCAACCTGCGCAAGAACGGGTTCGCGTGGCTGAGCGGCCGGCCCACCTGGCATGCGAGCGTGGTGCAGAACGCCGACATGATTCCCGGGCAGATTCACGCGCCATTCCGGGATCAGGTCGAGCAGAAGGTGCCGTATTCAACCACCACCCGCCGCATCCAGTTCTATATCGACCATCCGTGGTTCGTCGAAGCCGACGAGCATCTGGTGCGCTACAAGCAGCCGCCCGATATCGGCGGCTCGCAGCCGCGGCGCCTGACCGGCGGCCATCTGCGCTGGAGCATCCATTCCAACTGGGTCGTGTCCGAAGAGATGCTCAAGCTTCATCGCGGAGAGCCGTTCGCCTTCATCAATGACGGCGCCGCCAGAGCCAAGGGCATCGCCGACAACGACTACATCCGCGTCTTCAACGATTACGGCTCATTCATCGTGCGCGCGAAGTTGAGCCCGTGTACGCGGCCGGATCAGCTCGTGATCTACCACGCGTGGGAGCCGTATCAGTACCTCAACTGGATGCCGCACGACGGACTGGAGCCGGGCCCGCCCAAGGGGCTGCACTTCGCGGGCGGCTACCGCCACTTCCAGTACACGCTCTGGAATTGGGCGCCGTCGCAATCAGACCGGCAGACCAACGTCGAGTTCGAACGGGCTGAGGGCTTTGGATAACGAGCGGCAGGCAGCGGTGGCCGGCAAGCGCGTACCGCGCAGAACCAGCGTCAATTGCCATCCGCCCCAGGGCCGATTCGGGCCAGTTCGTCGGAACGGCCTGGAGCGCCGAGGGAGTTACGATGATGCCACACCGGTGGGTCATGAAAATGGCGGGCGCGCCGATGGAGCGCGAGCCGATGGCCCTCGACGCGCCTGCGCAAGGATCCGTGCTCGTCGAAGTGGCCGGCTGCGGCGTTTGCCACACTGACCTCGGTTATTTCTACGACGGCGTCCGCACCAACCAGCCGCCGCCCCTTGCACTCGGCCACGAGGTGAGCGGCCGCGTCGTGCAGGCCGGTCCCGGCGCGGAGCACTGGCTTAAGCGCGCGGTCCTGATCCCCGCAGTTATCCCTTGCGGTAAGTGCGATCAGTGCCGGCGTGGCAAGGCGACCATCTGCCCGAACCAGAAGATGCCGGGCAACGATATGCATGGCGGCTTCGCCACTCACATCACCGTTCCCGCCCACGCCCTATGCCCGGTCGACGAAGGCCGCCTCGCATCCGGGGGCCTTACCCTTGCTGATATCGCGGTCGTAGCCGATGCGGTTACGACGCCGTACCAGGCAGCGGTGCAGGCCGGCATCGGGCCGGGCGACCTCGCGATCATCATCGGCGTAGGCGGCGTGGGCTCGTACGCCGCGCAGATCGCCGCCGCCTTGGGTGCGAAAGTTGAGGCCGTGGACGTGGACCAGGCGAGGCTCGACGCGCTTGCGCCTTATGGCGTCGGCCGTGTGCTGAACGCGCAGCAGTTCGACAGCAGGGCTCTGAAGGCCGAGGTCGCCGCCTTCGCCAGGCAGAATGGACTGCGCACGCGCGAGTGGGTGATCTTCGAGTGCTCGGGAACGGCAGCCGGGCAGACCACGGCGTGGAGCCTGCTCGTGCACGGCGCCACGCTCGCGGTGGTCGGCTTCACGCTCGAGAAGGTCGAGGTGCGGCTCTCGAACCTGATGGCCTTCCACGCGCGCGCGCTCGGCAATTGGGGCTGTCCACCCGAGCTGTACCCCGCGGCGCTCGATCTGGTACTCGATGGCCGCATCAAGGTGGCGCCGTTCGTGGAGCGCTACCCGCTCGCTGACATCAACCAGGTCTTCGCCGACGCGCATGCACGCAAGCTGACCCGGCGGGCTATCCTCGTCCCGCAACAGGAACGCTGACAGAAGAAGGAGGATTTATGCCCAATTCGACCGACGCCGTGATCCGCGCCACCGCGCCGACCGCGCTAAAGGACCACAACCTCGTCCCGCACACCGGATCAACCGGCAACGTGCGGTTCGAGAAGCGGCCCGTGCGCGGCCCGCGTGGTCGCGAAGTGGCGGGCCTGTACAACGCCTGGATCACGCTCGACAACCCGAGCCAGTACAATTCGTACACGACTGACATGGTCAAGGCGGTGATCCTCGCATTTCGGGCCGCCTCGAGCGCTCGTGACGTGGTCGCTGTCGTGTTCACAGGTGTCGGCGACAAGGCGTTCTGCACCGGCGGCAACACCAAGGAGTACGCCGAGTATTATGCCGGCAATCCGCAGGAATACCGGCAGTATTTGCGGCTGTTCAACGATATGGTCAGCGCCATCCTTGGGTGTGACAAGCCGGTTGTCTGCCGCGTGAACGGCATGCGCATCGGCGGCGGCCAGGAGATCGGGATGGCGTGCGACTTCTCGATTGCCCAGGACCTGGCACGTTTCGGACAGGCGGGCCCCAAGCACGGCTCGGCGCCCATCGGCGGCTCGACCGACTTCCTGCCGGTTATCCTGGGCGTCGAACGCGCCATGGAGACGGGTGTACTATGCGAACCCTGGTCGGCACATCGCGCGTACCGCGAGCGCATGATCACCGACATCGTTCCCGCCCTGAAGATTGATGGTAAGTTCGTCGCGAACCCGCTGGTGTGGACCGATCGCATGTTCGATGAGTACGGGCGCTGGGTATACGGCGAACCGAAGACGGGAGCAGCGTTGGTGGAAGGAGCGGCGCTCCTCAAGCGCGGCACCATCGATCTCTCCCTGCTCGACGAACGCGTTGACCGGATTTGCACGCAGCTACTGACGACTTTCCCCGATTGCACGCTGAAGACCATCGAGGAAATCCGCAAGGTCAAGCTGGAGCGCTGGAACGCGAACAAGGAGGACTCCCGAGCCTGGCTCGCGCTCAACATGATGACCGAGGCACGCGCCGGGTTCCGAGCGTTCAACGAAGGCACGAAGGAGGATCGCGAGATCGACTTCATCGCCCTTCGCCAGGCGCTGGCGCAAGGCACCCCGTGGTCCGTCGAGCTGACCGAGAGCATCCTGCCCGCGGCGCGCGCCGGCCAGCGAGAACGCTGATGCCTGCGGGTCCGGTCAGGGTTTGGCGTGAGCGCGACGGCCGGCTCCTGCGGATCCGGCTGGCGCGACCGAAGGCAAACATCATCGACGCCGAGATGATTGCCGCGCTCGATGCGGCGCTGAGTGATGCCGAAGTTGCAGGCGGCGCCCCTGCGCTGCGAGGTGTGCTGCTCGACGCCGAGGGCGCGCACTTCAGCTTCGGCGCGAGCGTGCAAGAGCATCTGCCCGAGAGCGTCGCCGGGATGTTGAAGGCCCTGCATGCGCTGCTGTTGCGAATGCTGGCCTTTCCGGTGCCGATCCTCGCCGCCATCCGAGGCCAATGCCTGGGCGGCGGCCTCGAGCTCGCGGCGGCCGCACACCTCATCTTCGTCGCCCCGGAGGCGAAGCTTGGACAGCCCGAGATCACGCTCGGTGTGTTTGCTCCGGCGGCCTCATGCCTGCTTCCGGAGCGCGTCGGCCGTGCTGCCGCCGAAGATCTCCTGCTGTCGGGCCGTTCCATCGATGGGCGCGAGGCACTGCGTATCGGACTGGCAAGCGCGGTCGCAGAGGATCCTGAAGCGGCGGCGCTGGCGTACTTCGACGAGCACCTTGCGAAGCGCTCGGCGTCGTCATTACGCCGCGCACTTGCTGCCGCGCGATCCGGCCTCGTGGACCGTGTGCGGGGCCAGCTCGCCGCTGTCGAGCAGCTTTATCTCCAGGATCTCATGCGGAGCCATGATGCGGTCGAGGGGTTGAACGCCTTTCTCGAAAAGCGGCCGCCGCGGTGGGAGGACCGCTAATCATGCCGTCCACCGTCGCCGAGGTGGTCGGCCAGCGCAAAAAGCTGATGGTCTGATGACTCCCGCCATGAGCGTGCAGCCAATAGGGCAGCGGTAGGCGACACTCCGACAGAGCGCGCCCGAACCGCCTTGCCGGAAAGGCGCGTCTCGTTCCAGGCAAGCTCTCTGAATTGCGGTCTTTGCAAGCTTTTGCAATTTGGCGCAGTCGCTGGTAATAGGTGCTTAATCACCTATGTGACGAGTGACCTAATGCTCCGCTTCGCGATCCTCGAACTGCTCGACCACAGACCGCTCAGCGGTTACGAACTCAAGCGCCGCTTCAACGGCTCCATCGTGTTCTTCTGGCACGCCAATCAAAGTCAGATATACCGAGAGCTCCGGAAGATGGAGAAAGCCGGGCTGATCGTCGGCCACAAGGTCACTCATCAATGGCGCCCGACCAAGACCGTGTACCAGGTCACGCCCAAGGGCCGCGCAGAAGCGGTGGCCTGGCTTGGCAAGGCGCCCAAGCTCCAGGCGATCAAGGACGAGATGATGCTGAAATGCTTTGCCTTCAACCTGATTTCAGACGGCGAGGCCGAGGCGCAAATCGAGCATCATCGGGGGCTGCATCAAAAGCAACTCGATTTCTATTCGCAACTCGAACGACAACTCGAGGAGCGTCACGGTCCTCTTTCCCGCACTCGGGACCCGATCCTGTTCTGGAACGCACAATGCCTTTACCACGCGATCGAGTACGAGCGGATGTACCTCGAATGGTGCGCGCGCACGCTTGAGCGCCATCGCTCGTTCAAAGCCCGTGCGCAAGGGGCGGCGGCGAATGCAGCGGGCTAGATTCACCGAGGGATGGGGCGAAAAGCCGCTCGACGAGGCCCTCGCGCTGTGCCGGGAACTGGTCGAGGATGCGACGTTTCCAAGCGTGCGGCGCTGGCGCGAGGCGGGCGGCAAGGTGCTGGGTCATTTCCAGGTCTACTTTCCCGAGGAGCTTGCGCACGCGGCCGGGATGCTGCCGGTGAAGGTGCGGGGAGCGGCGGTCGAACGCCAGCAGGCGGATTCCCGCTTCGGCTCCTACATCTGCTCGATCCTGCGCAGCTCGCTGGAGCTCGGGTTGAGCGGCCGGCTGGAACTGGACATGTTCGTCACCCATCCGATTTGCGATGCGGCGCGCAACCTGGCCGCGATCTGGGCGCGCAATCTTTCTTACCCGGCGCAGATCCTTTATCTGCCGCAGAACCCGAACTCCGCGGGGTCGGCGATCTATCTGCGTGACGAATACGATCGCATCCGCCGCGATATCGAGCAGGTTGCCGGCGCGGCGGTGAGCGCCGCGCGCCTGGGCAATTCGATCGAAGTCTTCAATCGCAATCGGCGCCTGATCCGCGAACTGTACGCGATCAAGCGCGAGACCCCGTGGTTGCTGCCGATCGAGGAGGCCTACGTGCTGCTCGCGGCCGGGGCAGTCATCCCGCGCGAGGAGCACAACGATCTGCTCGCGGCGCTGATTCCGAAGATCAGGCTGCGCGCGGCCCGCCGCCAGGACAAGGTCAGGACGGTGTTCGAGGGCGGCTTCTGCGAGCAGCCGCCGCTGGACCTCCTCCGTCTCATCGCGCAGTCCTGTTACGTGGTCGATGACGATCTGCTGATCGGGATGCGCTGGATCGTGGGCGACGTCGCGGCGGACGGCGACCCGCTGATGAACCTGGCCGAGGCATACCTGAACGGCTCGTCGTACAGTCCCGTGCAGCACGATCTGCGCAAGCCCAAGGAAAAGATGTTGCTTGAGCGCGTGGCGGGTGCGCGCGCCGATGCCGTGATCCTCGCTGCGGCCAAGATGTGCGAGCCCGGCCTCGACGAGCAGGTCGCGTATTCCAGGGCGCTCGATGACGCGCGCGTTGCGTACTTCGTGACTGAATTCGAAGAGAGCATGACCAGCTTCGACAGCCTCGAAGTCCAGTTGGAGACTTTCGTCGAAAACATCCTGTTCGACTGAGAGGCGGTAGAGCGTGCAAGGGAGCGATCACGATGGCCGCTGGCGTTAACGGCGCGGAAATACTCGGACGCGGAGCGAAGGACGGCGGCATCCTGTTCCGCCGATGGTTCGATGCGCTCAGCGCAGCGCCCGAACGCGGAGAGAAGACAGCCTACGTCTTCGTGATGGGCAGCCTCGCCGAATTTCTCCGCTCTTTCGGGCTCCATGTTTCATTTCCCGAAATCAATTCGCTGCAGACCGCGGTGCGCCGCGTCGCCCAGGATTACCTGGCAGTAGCGGAGGACTACGGGTACTCGCCCGACGTGTGCGGATACGTGAAGGCTGACGTGGGCGTGCAACTCCGTCACGGCGAGCATCCGATGGGCCGCATCCCGAAGCCCGACCTGGCCGTGCTCACCAACGCCTGCAATACCTACGTGAAGTGGGCGGAGATATGGGAGCGGCTTTATGGGATGCCCGTCTTCACGCTGGACGTACCCGGCTCTCGAAGCGCGGGGGAAGGCCCGCTCGGCTCCAGCGACGGCTTCGAGCGCGATCGCCGCTACGTCGAGTGCCAGCTCCGCGAGCTGATCCCGGTTTGCGAGCGCGTCTCGGGAATGAAATTCGACATCGGCCGGCTGCGCGAGACGCTGCATCACGCGAACACGATGAGCGCGGCGTATCAGCGCGTGCTCGCGCTCAATCGCAGCCGGCCGGCGCCGTTCAACGCGCTGAGCGACGGGACCATCTACCTCGGCGTCGCCAACGCGCTGCGCGGCACCCCCGAGGGGAGCAGGTACTTCGAGGATCTCGCCGAGGAAATGGCCTACAGGGCCGAGAATCGGATCGGTACGCTGGCCGAGGAGAAATACCGTCTCATCTTCATCGGCGTTCCCTGCTATCCGATCTTCCGCCGCTTCTTCGAGCTGTTTGCGAACTGGGGCGGCGTGTTTGTCGCCTCGACCTATCTGCAATTCGCCGCCGGCGGGATCGACGCGCCGTTTAGGTACGACCTCGCCCGTCCGATCGAGAGCCTCGCCGAGGGGTTGCTCGTCAGCGTGCGGCACTCGATGGACTCGATGTTCTTTGGCGAGCGTGAGCTTCTGGAGGCGGTGGGCGCGTTCGCCGCCGACGGCATTGTGTACCATCCGATCAAGAGCTGCCGCACAGTTTCGACCGGGCTTGCGGACAAGCGCCGCGCGATCAGTGCGCGATGCGATGCGATGTCGCTCTTCATCGAGTCGGACCTCGTCGACAAACGGGTCGTGTCCGAGGCGCAGATGAAGAACCGGATCGACGCGTTTTTCGAGGGCCTCGCGTCGAAGAAGATGCGCGTGCAAGCCGGCGCGCCAGCGCAATCGGCGGCTTTGGCGCGGAGGTAGGCGCGATGGCTTATGCTGCGGGGGTCGATGTCGGATCGACCCAGACCAAGGCCGTGATCGTGGACGAGAAGGGCGCGATCGCCGGCCGCGCGCTTATCGATACCGGAGCGAACGTGGTCGCCGCGGCCGAAAAAGCCTTCCTGCTCGCGCTCGAAACAAACGCGATCACCGACGAGCAAGTTGGCTATGTCGTCGGGACCGGCTACGGACGCTTTCGTGTCACGTTCGGCAATTCGCAGGTAACCGAGATCAGTTGTCACGCGCGTGGCGCGGTAAAAATGTTTCCCGCCACGCAGACGGTGCTCGACATGGGCGGCCAGGACACCAAGGCGATCCGGGTGACGCCGTCCGGCGAGGTGGTCGATTTCTGCATGAACGACAAATGCGCGGCGGGAACCGGGCGCTTCCTTGAGGCCGCCGCCTACGTGCTGGGAATCCCGCTGGAAGAGTTGGGACCTACTGCCTTGCGCGCGGAGAAGCCGGTCCCGATCACCACCACCTGCACCGTGTTTGCCGAATCCGAGGTGCTCTCGTGGCTCGGCCGGGGCAAGAAGATCGAGGACATCCTGATGGGTGTGCATCGCTCGATCGCGCAGCGCTCGATCGCGCTGCTGCGGCGTGTCGGAATCGTCGAGCAAATCACTTTCACCGGCGGCGTTACCCGCAACGCCGGCATCGTGCGCGTCCTCGGCGAGATGCTCGGGACAGAGCTGAACGTCAGCGAAGACTCGCACTATACGGGCGCTCTGGGCGCGGCGTTGTTCGCGCTCGATCAGATAGCCGCGAGCTGGCGGCCGGCCGCGCAGAGGGAACCGGGCCCATGAACATCACCGCTGGAATTGACGTGGGTTCAACCTACACCAAGGCGGTGATCCTTGGCGCCGATGGCGAGCTCGCTGCAAGAGCGATGGTGAACACCGGATTTCGTCTGGCCGAGGCTGCGGCCGACGCCTTTCATCGGGCGCTTGCGCAATGCGGACTGGCCGGCCGCGATATCGCCTACGTCGCGAGCACCGGCTTCGGGCGCTATCAGGTCCCGTTTCGCGACGTTCAGGTCACTGACATCACCGCTCAGGCTCGCGGCGCGCGGTATTTTTTCCCTGCCACCAGGACCGTGCTCGATGTTGGCGGCCAGACGATGAAGGCGAGCAGGCTCGACGAGCGCGGCAAGGTCTACTCGTTTCGCGTCAATGACAAATGCGCGGCGGGAACCGGCGCGTTCCTGGAGAAGACGGCGCGCTATATGGGCTACGGCGTCGAGCACATCGGGCCGCTTACCTCCACTTCCACCAACCCGGTAACGATTTCGAGCGTCTGCGCGGTATTCGCAGAATCGGAAGTGATTAATCACCTCTCCGAAGGGCAGACCCCTGCCGACATCATGCATGGCGCAATCGTCTCGCTCGCCGATCGCGGCCTGCAATTGATGAAGCGGGTGAAGATGGAACCCGAGTTCACGCTGCTGGGAGGCATTCTGCGCTTTACGACAATGGCGGACGTGATCCGCGACCGGCTGAAACAGGCGGCCAACGTTCCTCCGGGCGATTTTGCGCAATACACCGCAGCGATTGGCGCCGCGATTCTTGCGCGTCAACGGCTGGAAAAGCTCCGCGCAAGCGAAGCAGCAGAGACTTGAGCGTTCGTTACGAATCGCGGGAAGCGGACCTGCTCGCCCATGGATGGACCCGCCGATTCGCCGGCGCGCCGCCTCGGCTCAAAGAGGCGGTGCAAGTGTACACGGATCTCGGGTTCGAGGTTCACCTCGAGCCGCAGGCGCCGGAAGAGATCGGCGAGCGATGCGAAGGCTGCCTCATCGCATTGAAATTGTTCCGGGTGGTCTATACGCGCCCGCGCCGATCGCCGATAGCGTGATCTCCGACGCGTGCGAGCCGTATCAGTACCTCCGCGAGAAGGCCAGCGGCTTCGAATAAGGCGCGTTGCGCGGCAGCGGATTTAATCGCCCGCGAGTTCTTCTATCTACGATAGATTCCCGGCCCGTCCGGGGCGAAGCGATCCATCAGGAACCGCTCCTGCGGCTTCTCTGATGCCGTCTTCGGAATCTCGTCCACCACCTGCAGGTAGGAGGGAACAAAGTTCGGTTCCAGGCCTTTGACGCACGTCGCGAACACGCTCTTGGGGTCAAACGTCTTCGCGTCCACCGGCACCAACGCGGCCACGACGTCGCGCTCGCCCGGCGCGCCGGATGCCGCCGGCACGCCATAGACGAAGACGTCGTTGACCTGCGGATGCTCCGCGATCACCTTCTCGACGAAGCCCGGGTTAACGAAGTCGCCGTTGTGCCGGATGCCGCCGCCCTTGCGGAAGTCGAAATAGAACCAGCCCTCCGCATCGCGATGGCACATGTCGCCGCTGCGCAGCCATCCGCCATGCGTCTTCTTCTCCGACGCCTCGGGGTTCTTGAAGTACTCGACCTCCACGCGCTCGCCCGTGACCGGCCGCGAGATCAGTTCGCCGATCGCGCCGGGCGGGCATTCGTGATCATGCTCATCGACGATCTTCATCTCGAGATTCGGCGCGGGCTTGCCGAAGCTGCCGATCGGCCCGACCCCGATCGGATTGATCGCGAGCCCGCCCTCGACCGCGGCGTAACATTCGAGCACCTTCAGATTGAAGCGCTCCTCGAATGGCCGCCAAAGCGCCGCCGGCATCCCGCCGCTGATCACCATCCGTACCGGATTGTCGGCATCGTTCGGTTTCGGCGGCTCGCTGTAAATCGCCGTCGCCATGCCACCGAGCAGGTTGAAGACCGTGCAGCCATGTTCGCGGCATACGTCCCACAGACGCGACTTGGTGAAGCGGCGGCTGAACACGGCGCGCAGGCCCATCACCAACGATGGCGACAGCGTGACGATCTGGGCGTTGCCGTGCGTCAGGGATAGCCCGTTGTACGGCCGGTCGCCGGGCCGTAAACCCACCAGCAGTCCCATGGCGCTGGCGCCGACGTAGCGGGCGTTCGATGACACCACGCCCTTGGGATCGCCGGTGGTTCCGGACGTATAGACGATTTCGAGCGTATCGCGCGGGCTCTCCGCACGCACATCCACATATTTCTCCGCACTCGCAACGAGCGGCGCGAACGGCTCCGCGCCGGGGAGGCCGGCGGTCGCCATGCAGTCGGGCTCCTCGCGCGATTCGAGCACGAGAATCCACTCGAGATTCGGCAGGAGGCTTCGCACCGCAACCACTTGCGCAAGAGTGTAGTCGGCGCAGACGATCCCGCGGCATTCCGAGTTGCGCAGCGTATAGGCGAGCTTGTCCCCCCTGGTGCGCGGATCGATCGGCACGAACACGCCGCCGCTCAGCGATGCCGCCACCATCGTCTCGATGAACTCCGGATGGTTCCGCATCATCAGGCCGAAGCGATCGCCCTTGGCCAGGCCCTTGGCGATGAGACCGGCGGCGATGCGATTGCCGTTCATCCACAGATCGGCGTATGTGCGCACCTCGTGCGGACGCACGCCCCCGCCGTCGAACGTCACCACATCGAAGCCGGGCATCTTTTCCGCACGCGCCGCAATCAGGTCCGCCAGGATCAGCTCGTTTCGTTCTCGCATGGCCTATCCTCACCCGACCGGGATTTCGACCACGATCCGGCGCGGGTCGCCTCGCCTGGTGCGCAGCATCTCGAGCCCCTCTGCTACCTGATCCAAACGAAGGCGATGTGAAATCGACGCCTCGATGTCGATAGCGCCGTCAGCTTGCAGCCTGAGGACCTCCTCGAGGTCGCGTTGGTGCGAACCAAAGCTGCCCAGGATGGACAACTCCTGCACTGCGAAGGTTGCCTGCGGCACACCGACGGCGGGCGGCATCATGCCGACCCCGACCACCACCAGCCGCCCGCCCGGCGCCAGGGCGCGCACGCCGGCGGCGACGGTCTCAGGGGTTCCGACGCACTCGATCGCCACGTCGGCGCCGCCGCCGGTCAGATCGCGGACAGCGCCGGCGGCATCGCTTTCCGAACTCGCGTCGACGCGGTGCGTGGCGCCCTCCCGCGCTGCGCGTTCGAGCGCAACCCGGGAGACGTCCACGGCGACGACCTGGCTGGCCCCGAGCACACGCCCCAGCGACACGGCCTGGCCTCCAAGGCCGCCACAGCCGATCACAGCCAAACGCTCGCCCTGGCGCAGCGCGGCACGGCAGGCGAGCGCGTGATACGGGCTGGCTACGCAGTCGGTCGCCAGCGCCGCGGCCGCCAGCGACACTCGCTCCGGCACGCGCACCAGCGAACCGACCGGCACCCGGATCGCTTCCGCGAACGCCCCATCGATATGCAGGCCGGGTACCGTCAAGTGAGGGCAACAGTTCGGATGGCCCGATGTGCAAGCGCGGCAGGTGCCGCAGCCGGCGCCGAGATGCAACGCGACGCGATCCCCCGGCTGCCAGCCCCGAACGCCCGCACCGATCGTTTCGACGATCCCGGAGGGCTCGTGCCCGAGCGTAAAGGGCAGCCCGCCCGGAACCGGCATCCCCTCGAGGAAGTGCACGTCGGTGCCGCAGATGCCGCAGGCGGCGACCCTGACGACCACCTCGCCGGGACCGGGAAGGGGATACGGGACCTCCTCGATCTTGATTTCGGTTCCCGGTCCGTGGAACCGGGCGGCTCGCATGAAGCGGTCCATCTGTTTGGCACCCTCGCAGAACTGAACGTGCTACAGGCTTTCGGCGGCGACCAGGCTCAGCAGATCGTTGCAGCCGTCCTCGATCATCGAGGCGCGCGCGTCGCGCAACAGCTTCTCGATCGGATAGGCGCGGCTCAGACCGTTGCCGCCGAAAATCTGCAGCGCGCTGCTTGCCACTTCGAAGGCGGTGTTCGTCGAGGTCACTTTCGAAGCGGTCGCCAGTTGGAGCTTCGGCGGATTAAGCGCGTTGTAGAGCGCCACTTGGCGGCTCAGCGCCCGCGCTGCCTGCACCATGCGGAACATCTCGAATAGCCTCAACCTCACGCTCTGGTGCTGAAAGATCGGCACGCCGCCCTGCACGCGCTGCTTCGCGTAATCGAGCGCGAGGTCCAGCGCGGCCTGCGCCACGCCGACGAAGGTCGTTCCCATCCCCGTGTTCGCCATCGTGAGGATCGCCTCGCTCGCAAGCGGACACGTCTCGGGCGGGATGACCATGTAATCGGCCGGGATGCGCACCTGATCGAAGAAAATCTCGCCCTGATTCAGCGCGCGCTGTCCGATCTTGTTCAGCGGCTTTCCCTTCGACACGCCCGGGACATCGAGCGGGACCAGGAACCCGCCGCTGCCGCGCCGGCCGTCGGCCATGTCCACCGCACAGAAGAGCGCGGCGGCCTTGGCGATCGTCCCGTTCGATACCCAGGCCGACTTCTGGCCATTGATCACGAAGGAGTCGCCGTCCTTGCGCGCGATGCAGTTGGGCCTGCCCGGCAGCTCCTCGCCCGGCCGGTTCATGTAATAGATCATGTCGCTGCCGTGGTCCGGCTCGGTGCCGGCCCAGCAGCCGATCAAGTCCTCCGCGCCGAAGCGCCGGATCAATTCGGGCTTCCCCGACATCTGGGCCATCATCCGGGGAAAGCCCGCCACGCCGAAGCTGATCGCCAGCCCCGAATCGCCCCAGCCCAGTTGCTCGCCGACGATGCATCGCATCCGCACCTGCTGCGCAGGCGTAAGGCCGGTGCTGCCTTCCTCAAGCTGGGCGAGGCCGACCGCGCGATACTTCCTGTAGACGTCCCACAGGATCGAATCCTTCGCGATCACATCTTCCGGATTGGCGAGCGCATCGAGCTTGATGCCCGCCGGGCGCATCACCTCGGCGGCGAATCGATGCGCGGTCTCGTGCGCGGCGCGTTCCGCCCCGCTTAAGTCCGCTTCATATTGAATGTTGCCCATGGCCCGCTCCCGGCGTTCGGTGGCCTCACCCGCGATTTTCTTCGGCTAGCGGACCAGGATCGTAACGCACATCGATGCGGCCTCCCGGCCGACGACGCCTCCGCCATTGTGCGCGAGCGCCACTTTCGCATCCTCGACTTGCCGCTTGCCGCATCGCCCCTGCAGTTGCTCCGTAAGCTCCACGATCTGCGCGGCGCCCGTGGCTCCGACCGGGTGGCCCTTGCGCAGCAGGCCGCCGGACGTGTTGACCGGCAGGCGGCCGCCCAGGCGCGTGACCCCCTCGTCGATCAGCCTGCCGCCGCTACCCTTTGCGCACAGCCCGAGCGACTCGTATGCGGACAGCTCGGCGATCGCGGAGGCGTCGTGCACCTCCATCACGCTCAAATCCTTCGGCCCGAGCCCGGCCTGCGCATAGGCCTCCTGCGCACACAACGAGGCCGTGTCCAACTCTCCCGCCTCGTGGTCCCATCCCGAATGGAGCGCGCTGGCCGCCACGCGCACCAATCGGGTGCTGCCCAACTCGCGCGCCTTGCGCTCGCTGACCACCACGACGGCCGCAGCCCCATCGCCGATCGGCGAGCACATCGGACGCGTCAGCGGCTCGATGATCATCGGCGCGGCGAGCACCTCCTCGATCGTCATCACCTCGCGGAACTGCGCGCGGGGATTCAAGCTGCCGTGAAACGAATTCTTCGCCGACACGCCCGCCAACTGCGTGAGCGTCGTGCCGTACTGGCGCATGTGGGCGCGCGCCACGCTCGCATAGAAGTCCATCGCGACTGAACGCTTCGCGCCCGCCTCTTCGCCCTTTGCGCCGCCTGCACCCGGGGTCTGGTCCGCTTGAAACCGCGCAAGCGACGTCTCCATCTCCTCGATGTCCATCCCGCCCGCCAGCGCGGCGAACGTCCGCCGTTTGTCGGGATGGTAGAGCTTCTCGATGCCGAGCACGAGGACCACGTCGTAGCATCCTGCCGAAACCATCGCGCACGCCTGATTGAAGGCGGTCGAGCCGCTGCCGCAGGCGTTCTCGACGTTGATCACCGGGATGCGCCCGATGCCCATCGAGCGCAGGATCACCTGCCCCCGCACGCATTCCTGTCCGGTGATCAGGCCGGCCATTGCGTTGCCCACGTATGCCGCCTCGAGGTCCCGCGCGGCGATGCCCGCATCCGCGAGCGCCGCCTGCACGGCTTCCGCGCCCAACGCCTTGAGCCCGGTCTCCAGATGCTTACCGAACCGGGTCATCCCGACGCCGGCTACAAATGCATTCATGCGCATGTTGTTCTCCTCATGGACGGCGAGCCCGTCCGCGCCAATCGCCAATCGTTTCCGTCAGTTTCGCCTGTTCCTTCTTTGCCGCCAATCTGTGCGGGCAGATTACCATGCCTGCGCGCCGCGCCCCCGCTCTCGAAGCGTCCTGCCGGTCTAATATATCGCCCGCGCCAGATATGTCTGTCCAATTGGATTTTTTGATAAAGGTATGCCTTCTTGCTATAACGGTCGGGGCGGAATTGCAACGTGGACCTGCGCCAGGCGCGCCATCTGTTGGCCGTAGCCGAGCATGGCAACATGCTGCGCGCCGCCAAGGCCATTCACATCTCCCAACCTGCTCTCAGCAAGAGCATCCAGAACCTCGAATCCGAACTCGGCGTGCGGCTGTTCGATCGCGGCCCCCATGGCGTCACGCCAACCATCTACAGTACCGCGCTCCTCAAGCACGCCCGCCTGCTGCTCAATCAGAGCGAGCAGGCGGTGGCGGAAATCGGCGCGATCAAGAATGGCCGTTTGGGCCACTTGCGCCTCGGCGTCGCCAACTTCGCCATTCACTTTCTCCCGAGCGTCCTTGCACGGCTGCTCTCGTCCAAGCCCGGGCTGTCGTTCGAGATCGTGGACGGCACTTACGAGGGCTTGACCGCGCTGGTCCGCGAGGGCGCCCTCGATGCGGTCGTAAGCGGATTGCCCCCGGTGCATCAGGTCGAGGATCTCGTCCACGAAGAACTGGTTGCCACGCGGTTCGTGCGCGTCTGCCGCCCCGACTACCGCCCCTTTCAGCGCCCGGACGTGTCGCTCGCTCAGCTCGCCGGGGCGCGCTGGATCCTCACCAATCGCCCCCAGGCGATCATCGACCTGTGGGAGCTCAGCTTCCGCGAAGCGCGCATCAACCCGCCCAAGCCGCTTCTTTTGTCGTCCTCGATGATGTTCATCAAGGCGATGCTGCTGGAGGGCAGCTTTGTCAGCGTGCTCCCGCGCGGAATCGTCGAACCCGAAGTGCGCAGTGGCCGGCTGACGGCGGTCTCCGGAGAGGCCAACGTCAGCGAGGGAATCATCTATCGTCCCGGAGGGGTGCATCCGCCAGCGCTGTTCGCGCTGATCGAGGCGATTCGCGATCAGGCCGGTGCCGCCTCGGTCGTTGGCCGCGGCGCGGCCCAAAATCGGCGAAGACACACGGATGCGTCGAATCGCGAGCCGTGATTGATGACGCTGCGCGCGGCCGGCACGAATGCGAATTCGCAGTCCAGCGCCTGCGACGGCCGGATCCTTTCATCAACTGTAGGATTGCGGTCGAATCTCCCCGCATGCCATAAGGGGGGCATTGTCCGAAAGTCGAAATCGGGCCCTTTGGTAAGGTTTATGCTGGAGGTAAAGACCCCACGACGACTTCAAGAAATCCGCGCAGGCAGAACACCAGGCTCGCCAAGTAACGAGCGCGCCGCGATGGTTCGCAAGGATACCCCCAATCTACACGGAGGTCGGACGCAGCGCCGATCCAAGTCGTGACATCGATCGAAACCAGCGCGATTATACTCAGTTGTATATTTAGCGGAGCGATGGCGGGCATGTGGCTGCGCGGTGTCCTTCCCGAGGATCACCTCAGCCCCGACACAAAGAGCGCGGTAACGGTCGGCGTCGGGCTGGTCGGCTCGATGACTGCCCTGGTGCTTGGCTTGCTCCTGGCCTCGGCCAAAGGAGCGTATGACACCCGCCGTGGCGAACTCACGCAAATGGCGGCCAACACGATCCTGCTCGACCGCATACTTGCGCATTACGGACCGGAAACCGGCGAGATACGAGCCATGCTCAAGGTCGCGGTTGCTCGGATGATTGACCAGACCTGGCTGGCAACCGGCAAAGAAGCGGGCTTGCTCAATTCGCAGACGGCCGGCCGGGAAGTGATATTCGACAAGATTCAGGAACTGACGCCGAGCACCGACGCTCAGCGTGCGATGCAGTCGCAGGCAGAGAGTATGGCGATCAGCCTCGGACAGATGCGATGGCTCCTGTTTGAGCAGTCAGGCACATCGATTTCCACACCTTTCCTCATCGTCATGGTCTTCTGGCTGAGTATCCTTTTCGT
>DASPOF010000053.1:0-41657 GCA_035626155.1 Binataceae bacterium (SeqCode) | reverse complement strand
GATGACCGTCCCGGCACCTACACGCTCTTGCGCTACACTCCTGTTGAATCATCGGTCCCGCGAGTGATTAGCGCTCAGGCCGCGGCCTGACCGCCGCCCCCCGGCCCGGCCAGAGATAGCCGGCGGCCTGGGTCCCTCGACCCGTTCGTGAGTTCGAAGTTCAATCGAGAAGCGCTCGAGGGGCTGGCGCCTATGTCGCGCTGCCCCCGCTTTTTCAAGCCCTGGCTTGTTTTGTCGCGGTTTTCATCCCTATATTCGATCAGATGGGGCGATCGAACCGGCGCGCTGCGCCAGTGGTTCGAAACCTCGCGATGGCTGAGGGGCGAAAGTTGAATCCGATAACGTGGCTGCAGCAGAAGATTTCCAACTTCGCAGTCCGGCTGCTGACCAAGCCGCTGAAGAGCTACCAACTTCAGATCCCCAATGACCTTGCCAGCCTCAAGCGGCACATCCGCAAGGGCGATGTCGTCCTGGTCGAAGGCAACGAGCGCATCAGCGAGTGCATCAAGTACCTGACGCAGAGTTCATGGTCTCACTCGGCGTTGTTCGTCGGCGATGAGCCGCTCAAGCGTGACCCCTCGCGACGCGCGGAGTACGTCGAGAAGTTCGGCGAAGATGCCGAGTGGCTGATAGTGGAGGCGCTGGTCGACAGCGGCGTGGTGCTGTCGCCGCTCAGCAAGTACCGCGAATACAACATCCGCGTGTGCCGGCCGTATAATTTGTCCGCGGCGGATCTCTCGGAGGTGCTTTCCGAAGCCCTCGGCAGCGTAGGGCTTACCTACGACATCAAGAACATCATCGATCTCGCGCGCTTCTTCCTTCCGGTGAGCTTCGTGCCGCGCCGGTTGCGGCGCCAGGCGCTCCAGTTCGGGAGCGGGGAGCCGACGCGCGTCATCTGCTCGAGCCTGATTGCGGAATGCTTCGGGCGGGTGAAGTTCCCGATTATTCCGCGCTTCGCGCAGTTGCCCGACGAATCCGGCCGCACCGGGCGGTTGCGGCTTTGGCCGGTGGGTGCGAAGCAGGGGGCGCGTGAGTACGGAGTGCTGCAGCCGGTTTCGCCCACGCTCGTCACGCCGCGCGACTTCGATATTTCCCCCTATTTCGAAATCATCAAGTTCAATATCATCGAGAACATGCGCTTCGACTATCACAAGATTCGATGGGCGGATGACGTCGCGCCGCCACCAGCGCTGAAGAAGGGCGCCTGAACCATGAACATCCATACCAACGGGGGAACGAGGATTTGAACGAGGAAGGCGGACACGGCGCTTCGCAGCGGGCGGTCCTGGAGAAGACCATCGCAAAGATCCTCCATCGCCACTGCAACTTCGGCTGGTCGAACTACTACATTCCCAGGGAGAAGTTCCCAAGCCTAATCGAGGAACTGGTCGAGGTGATGAGCCCCGGCGGCCAGGCCGGGCACGAGGAGCTGGTGCAGTTCTTCCTCGGGCTCCAGCGCGTCGCGTCGGTGCAGGACCGTGTCGCGCGGCTGGAGGAGGAGTTCGCGATCTATCGCCGCGGATGAGGCCACTCCCGCGCGCGATGCCGATTTCGTCCTGCTCAGTGCAAATCCGCCTTGAGCGCGGTCAGCGCCGCGGCGTCGGCTGCGGCCTCCGTCAGAAGCGTCCCCGGGAATCGATCGTGTAGCGGGCTCAGCCGTGAGCCCAGCTCGACCAGCCGATGCGCCATCCGCGCGGCGGCCCCGAACGGCGCCGGCACCAGCTCGGCCGCATCGCGGAACTCCGCGAGCGCCTTTTCATCCCATCCCAATAAGCCGGTCAGCAGCATGTAGATGGGAAGCGATGCGAGCAGACAGAAGAGCACGACCAGCCATGCGTTCCCGACGTGCCCCGGTCCCCGGAAGAACGCGCTGACGAATCCGCGCAGGATCAGGTAATTGCCCAGCGCGGCGAGCGCCGGGTTCAAAAGCGTCTGCCACACGCTTATCGCGGGCGATGCGACCAGCCACGCCATCAGCGGCCAGGCCATCGCCGCCCGTAGCAGCGACGCCGCCATGAACGCGTAGAACAGGCCCGGAAATCCGTACCACTTGATCAGGTACCATGCGAGCACGATCCGGCTCAGGTGCTCGACCGCCGCGGCGATCGTGTACAGCCCCGTGCGGCCAACTCCCTGGAATACCTGGTCGGGCAGGCGGGTTGTGAAATCGCACGTCCGCCACAGATGCGCGAGCGCCATCACGCCGATCGCGCGCATGAACTGCGGCGGCAATAGCCCGCCCACGAACGCGCCGGAGAATGCGACGAACGCTCCCCCGAGCATCGAGGTCACCATGATGCCCCAGCGCAGCCCCTGGTCGAGGTACCGCCGCGTAAGCCGCATCATCCCGTGCGAGTAGCTCTCCGAGATCGACGGCATCAGGTTCGAGAACACCCACACGCCCGTCTCCAGGTATCCGAAAGTGAGCATGAAGGTGAGGACGAAGATCTCATTGAGTTCGAGGAAGTTCGGGAGCAGCACCCCCATGATCACCGGGATCATTCCCCACGACAGCGCTGCCAGCAAATTGCCCCCGGTCAGCTTGATCCCGTAAACGAACGACTTCCTGATCGTGTCGCGATCGAAGTGCGCCAGGAAAATCGTCGTCAGCCGGTAGCCCATCCGGTGATAGAAGATCGCGCAGAACAGGCCCATGAGCAGGTTCCCGATCACGCTGCCGATCGCGATGCCGAACACGACACCCATTCCCTCGCCGAAAACCGAATGCAGCAGCCCCCAGTGCCGCATGAAGATCCCGCAGGTCATCGATGTGATCGGAACCAGCACGAACTGAAGCACGATTATCAATTCGGCGTAATCGAAACGCTGCAACGCGCGGTACAAGTTCAGGAAGATCGGGATGAAGCCGGGGAACTGAATGAGAGTGTGGAGAATCACGAACCAGGTCAGGTACGCGATCGCAGTCTGCGGCATCCATATCGCGGCGACGAGCCCGAGCACCGTTATCTGGAACATGCCTGCGATGGCGTGGAACCAGATGAAGAACTGCGCGTAACTGATCGCGCGCCCCGGCTCCTTCACCCGGTACTCGGCGAAGTATTTCACCATCGCCTGACCGGTGCCGAGGTCGAGCAGGGTGAAGAAGAAAACCATGAATTGCACGACGGCCGCCCACGCGCCGCGCGCCTCGAGAAACGGGTTCACGAAATTGCGGTCGAGGTAGTAGGTGGTGACGAAGTTGAACGGGATCATGATGAACAGCGCGAGCAGGCTGTTTAAAAAAAAGCCGCTCAAGGGGCGGTGGAAGCCCACGATCTCCCAGCGCGGGTCCCCGCGCGAATGGCCGCCGGCTTTTTGCGCCGCCGCCGCTCCCAGCGAGGCGGGACGCGGGCCGGCCGGCGCCGCCAGATACAGGCGCTCGAGTTCATCGGGATGGTTGAGGCTGTAGCGGCGCACGAAGAAGCAGGCTGCGATGAACGACGCGAACATCGTGAGAAAGACGACCGCGAGCCACGCAGCCTGGCGCGAATCCGGCACCGGAGATGCCACCCAATCGCCGAACGCAGCGGCGTGCGCGCCGGCCGCCGCGCGCGTGAGATCGTAGAGCAGCCAGTTGAAGTACGGCCAGCGCTGAAAATCGTAGTTCTCGGCGCCCCGGATGCCCTTGAGCAGTTCGATGTAGCTCGCGACCCTCGCGCGCTGATCGCCCTGCAGCAGCCATACATTGAGCACGTAAATCGTGCCCTTGCCGAGCTTCATCGCGAGCAGGACCGGCGTGTGCGGGCGCACCGGGTCCTTGGCGCCGGTCTGCACCAGCACGGTCAAGGTCGGGCCTGGATCGAGCAGCGATCGCTCGTGCACGCGCACCGCTGAGCGCCAGCTTATCTGTTTCCCAATCGGATCGGCCGCAGGCCCAGCGTACTCGATCACCGCGGCGAGCCGCTCCAGTTCCTGGCCGCGGCTCGGCCCGGCGGGAACATCGACGGTCGAGGTTTGCCGCAACGCCCCGCCGGTCACCGATTCGAGCGCAGCTGGGTCGAGATGGCGTCCCGTGACGATGACCAGGCCCATCCCGGCTTCGACGCGCGACTTGAGCGCATCGAGCGCGGCTCCCTTGGCCGGGAGCCCGTCCTGAAAAACCGCGGTCCGGGCATCGGCAAGATTGGCAGTGCGCTGGGTTGTCGGATCGAGATTGAGGCGGGAAAGAACGAGGTCTTCAGCGCCCTGGTAATAAATGGGGAACTGCGGCTCTTCCGCGCTTGCCGTCCCGGCGATTGCGGCGATCAGCAGCGCCACCACGGCAGCCGCGCGGCCGATTCGTTTCCAAACGCCCGAGCCGAACAGGAGCCGGTCGGTCAGTCGCATCGGCTGATTCCCCGCCGTTCAATATGGATCTGGAATTGACGGCCGGTAGATACTACAAGAGATTCAGGTTCAGCGCACATTGAATCGTACCGCTGCGACTCCCGGGTGGTAGATTGCGCCGTCGGCTCTGGAACAAACCCTCCCGGCGGCGCATCGGAGAACCCTCGGCAATCGATGGAGAGAAGCCGTGGACGCATTAGAGGCAATCATTGGCAGGAAGGTGCATCGCGCATTCGCATCCCGGCGGGTCGAGCCGGAGAAACTGAGGAAGATCGTCGATGCGGGACGCCATGCGATGAGCGCGCGAAACCTCCAGCCCTGGCAGTTCATCGTGGTCCGCGACCGCGACCATCTCAAGGAACTCGGTGCGCTTTGCTCGACCGGCCGATTCATCGCGAACGCGCCCGCTGCGATCGTGGTGCTCAAGGACGTCTCGAATACGCGATGGGCCGACGTCGATTGCGCGCAGGCCGTCCAGAACATGGCCAATGCGGCGTGGGCGCTCGGGCTTGGGACCTGCTGGGTTGGTAATTTCGAGGCGGAGAAGATTTGCGCGCTGCTCGGCGTGCCGCAGGGATGGGCGCTCTTTACGATTCTTCCGTTCGGATACCCGGACCCGGACAATCCGCCGCAGCCGCGCCCGCTCAAGCCGAGTCGCGAGATGGTCTATTACGAGCGCCACGGCAATCCGAAGCCGTAGGGAAGCTCTCGCGAGCGAGCCGCCGCTCCTGATCGTTGAAAGCGAATTCCGCCGCCGACGGCCTATTCTTCGACCATCGCCTGCAGGTCTGCGATCGCGTCAGCGAAATCCTGCTTGAATTCCTGCACGACCTGACGGCTGGACTTCACTGAATCGACGAGCCCGACGCCCTGTCCGACAAAGTAAGTAACGAGTTCGCGCGCCTTCTGATTGCCACGCTCGGCAGCCTGGTCTACAGCTTGGAGTGCGGGTCCGCTCAAAAAGCTTTGGAACGGCATCGGAAGCGCTCCCGGGCTTTGCGGACTTTCCCATGCCTCGGTCCACGCGGATTTAAGCTGACGCGACGGTTTTCCTGTGCGGCATCGCGATCGGACGGTATCGCGCGAGCGCGCCGCAACCATCTTTTCGCGGAAAATTTCCGATGTCTCCGACTCCGTGGTCGCCAGCCATACCGAACCGGTCCATGCGCCCGCCGCACCCATCGCCATGCATGCCGCCATCTGGCGGCCGGTCATGATTCCGCCTGCCGCGAGAACCGGCACGTTGCCGATCGGTTTGATCGCACGGACCACCTCCGGGATGAGCACGATCGTGGCGACCTCGCCGCAATGCCCTCCTGCTTCTCCACCTTGCGCGACGATGATATCGACGCCCGCCTTGACGTGGCGCACCGCATGCTCAGGCGCACCGGCCAGAGCTGCGACGGGAACGCCGTGCTTGTGTCCCAGGTCAAGCATCCGCTGCGGAGGAACGCCAAGCGCGTTTGCGATGAGTTTGATCGGATGGCGGAACGCCACTTCGAGCAGCCTGATCGCTTGATCTTCCTGCATCGAGGGCGCCTCGTCGGGACGATGCTCGCGGGTGGTCTCGCGTATCTGCGTCGGCTCGACGTCGTATTTTCGCAGCAGATCGCTGACGAAATCCTTATGCTTTTGCGGAACGCGCGCCGCAAGTTCGCGGGCCGTAACGCCTTTCTCGCCCTTGATCACCAGGTTCTCCGGAATCAGGACGTCCACGCCGTACGGCTTTCCGTCGATATGCTCGTCGATCCATTTGAGCTCAGGCTCGATATCGTCGGGCGTGAATGCGGCCCCTCCGAGCACTCCGAAGCCGCCCGCGCGGCTGACCGCGACGACAACGTCGCGGCAATGGCTGAACGCGAAGAGCGGGAATTCGATACCGAACATTTCGCAGATAGCATTCTTCATCGAGATATCCTCCGGGCATTTGACACCGCGAAAAATTCACTCCGTCGGAATTTCCTTTTTGACCACTCCGACGGCGTTACCCATAGCTCACCTCGATGCTCTTGCGCAAAGGTTCCGTCCTTCGTCCCGGTCTTGGGGTAAGACCGTGCCAGGCGGCGGTCTGTTCCGTCATCCCGACGCCCCAGAATGAAGCGCCCTCGAGCGGCAAGGCGCCGAGAATCCCATCGCGCTCTCAGCGCGCGTTCTGGTAGGATCGACCGCATCAACGGGAGAGGTTGCTCAGTTATGGCAATCAAGCAGCAAATGCCGCTCGAGGCGCACACGACGCTTCAGAACAATCCCGACGCGCTCTACCTCGACGTCCGGACCGAACCGGAGTTCGCGGCCGGTCATCCCGCGGGCGCGATCAATATCCCGGTTGTGTTCTTCAAGGCGCCCGGCCAGATGCAGTTGAACCCGGACTTCCTCGACGTTGTCGAAAAAGTCCTGCCCAAGGGCAGGAAACTTGTCGTCGGATGCCAGGCGGGCGGGCGCTCGCAGCGCGCCTGCGAAATGCTCGAAGATGCCGGTTACACCGATTTGACGAACGTGGTCGGCGGCTTTGGGGGCCAACGCGACCAAAACGGCAAGATTGTCGTCGCGGGGTGGCGCGATGCCGGCCTGCCGACCTCGGCCGATCTTGGCGATGCCGCCTACCAGGTGCTGCGCAATAAGGCGGGCCTCTGATGCCGATACGGCTCACACGAATCTACACGCGCACCGGCGATAAGGGGCTCACCGCGCTGGTCGGCGGAAGGCGCGTGGCGAAGGAGAGCGGCAGGCTCGATGCCTACGGGACGATCGACGAACTCAACGCGATCCTAGGCATCGTGCGCTCCTGGCTCCCGCAGTATCGCGACAAGCTGGGCCGCGATTTCGAGTGGTACTCGGAGATGCTCCGGCGGATCCAGAACGAACTCTTCGATGTGGGCAGCGAACTTGCCACCCCGCTCGACGCCGAGTACGAGGGAATGCACAAGATGGGCGCGGAGGAGGTCGCGAGGCTCGAGCAGGAAATGGATCGAATGCAGGCGGAGCTCGAGCCGCTCAACTCGTTCACGCTTCCCGGCGGCGGCATACTCAATGCCTTTCTTCATCTGGCCCGCACCGTCTGCCGCCGCGCCGAGCGCATCTGCTGGACGCTCGAGCGCGAGGAGCCGATAAGCGAGCAGCTCATCGTCTATATCAACCGCCTCGGCGACCACCTTTTCGTGCAGTCGCGATGGGTGGCGAAACGGCTCGGCGAACCCGAGTTCCTGTGGGACCGCGGGCTTAGGCTCGATTCCAGGGCCGCGCGCTCGGCTGCGCGCAAAGCCACGCGCGGAAAATCCTGAGCGGAGACAATCGCGATGCCAGCTAAACATCTTCTCTATCTGAAGCAGGCGCAGATCGGGCCGATGGCGAATTTCGTGTACATCATCGGCGACCCGAAAACTCACAAGGCAGTCGTCGTCGATCCGGCGTGGGACGTCGATGCGATTTGCGACTTCGTCCAGCGCGAAGGCTACCAAATCGACAAAATCCTCGTGACGCACTATCACCCCGACCATCTCGGCGGCCGAATGATGGGCCAGACCATCGAGGGCGCCGCGCAGATGATCGAGCGCGTAAAGGCCAAGATCTACATCAACAAGCACGACGCGGAGGGCGCGAAGATGGTCGCGGGGCTCTCCGACTCGGACATCGTCAAGGTCGATGCGGGCGACGTGCTGAAAATCGGCGACATCGAGATCAAGTTCCTGCACACGCCCGGACACACGCCGGGATCGCAGTGCTTCCTCATCGATGGCAACCTAGTGTCAGGCGACACGTTGTTCGTGAATTCGTGCGGACGAGTCGATCTGCCCGGCTCGGATCCCGAGGCGATGTATCACAGCCTCAACGACACGTTGCGCAATCTCGACGATGCGACCGTCGTGTGGCCGGGCCATGCGTATGCTCCCGAGCCGAACAGCACCATCGGCGCGCAAAAGCGCACCAACATGTACATGCGGTTCAAGAGCGTGGACGACTTCCTCGAGGCGATGGGATACTCGCGCGGCTGAGCGCCGCAGCGCGCCGGTTTGACAGGCGCGCATGCGCGAGGTTTCCCGCCCTCATTTCACGCACGCCCGGCGCCTGGTCCTAGCCGGGACGTTCGCGCTTGGCTAAAACCATTACGGTGACGCCGATGCGCGAGGATTCCCGCAAGCTCGCTGCCGAAGCCGAGAAGCTTCGCGAAGAGATCAACCATCACAACTATCTCTATTACGTGCTCGACGCCCCCGAGATTTCCGACGCCGAATTCGATCGGCTGATGCGGCGGCTCGAGGCGCTCGAGCGTGAGCATCCCGAGCTTCGCACGCCCGATTCTCCGACCCAGCGCATCGGCGCGGCCCCGAGCGAAAAGTTCGCCACCGTCGCGCATCGCAAGATGATGATGTCGCTCGCCAACGCGATGGACGCCGAGGAGATGGTCGAGTTCGACAAGCGCATCAAGCGTTTCCTCAAGGCCACGGGCGATATCGAGTACGTCGCCGAGATCAAGCTCGACGGCTTGAGCATCGAACTCGTTTACGAGCGCGGCCTGCTCACGATCGCATCCACGCGCGGCGATGGAATCAACGGCGAGGATGTCACAGCGAACATCCGCACCATTCGGAGCGTGCCGTTGCGCCTGATGAAGCCGGCGCACGGAACGATTCCCCGCCTGCTCGAAGTGCGCGGCGAGGTCATCATTCCGAAGAAGGGCTTCGCGAGACTCAATGAAGAGCGCGAGCGCGCGGGCGAGCCGGTGTTCGCCAATCCGCGCAACGCCGCCGCGGGCTCGCTTCGCCAGCTCGATCCCAAAGTGACCGCATCGCGCCCGCTCGACACGTTTCTCTACGCGCCGGGCACGGTCGAGGGCGCCGAGTTCGCATCGCAGTGGGAGTTCCTCGCGGGAATCAAAGCCCTGGGGCTCAAGGTAAATCCGCTCTCGCGCATCTGCCCCAACGTCAACGCGGTGCTCGATTACTGGAACGAAATGACCGAGAAGCGCCACGCGCTCGACTACGATGCCGACGGGGTGGTCGCCAAGGTCAACTCGTATGCGCTCCAGGAGCAGCTCGGAGAAGTTTCGCGATCGCCGCGCTGGGCGATCGCGTACAAGTTCAAGGCTCAGCAGGCCGAGACGGTCGTCGAGAAGATCGAGGTGCAGGTGGGCCGGATCGGATCGCTCACGCCGGTCGCGAAGCTCAGCCCGGTCCAGCTCGCGGGCGTCACGATCTCGAGCGCATCGCTGCACAACCTCGACGAGATCCGCCGCAAGGATATCCACGAGGGCGACACGGTGCTGCTCGAACGCGCGGGCGACGTGATTCCATACGTGGTCCGCGTCACCCACGAGAAGCGCCCGCGATCGCATGCGTTCGCGATGCCGGCGCATTGTCCGATTTGCCACGGCGCGGTGGTCCACGAGGAGGGCGAGGTCGCCTACTTCTGTGTCAATGCGAACTGCCCCGCGCGGATGCGCGAGTCGATTCGCCATTTCGCATCGAAAAACTGCCTCGACATCGAGGGGCTCGGCGACAAGCTGGTCGCTCAACTTGTCGACAAGGGGCTGGTCAAGCAGCTCGACGACATTTTCGCGCTTACCCGCGAGCAGATCGCGGGACTCGAGCGGATGGCCGATAAGAGCGCGCAGAACGTGATCGACGCGATCGCCGAGGCGCGCAGCACCACGCTCGAGCGGCTGATCAATGGACTCGGAATCCGCCACGTCGGCGAGCATACCGCCCGGCAGTTGGCGCAGCGCTTCGGTTCGATGGATGCGCTCATCAGGGCGAGCGAGGACGATCTGCTCGCCGTGCGCGACATCGGACCCGAGGTCGCCCGCAGCGTGCGCGAATACTTTGACGAGCCGCGAAACGAGAAAACCGCGCGGCGGCTCATCAAGGCGCTCGAAATCGAGAGGCCATCTGCCGCCCCGGCCGAGGGCCGCGGCGCACTCGGCGGCAAATCCTTCGTGCTTACCGGAACGCTCGAGTCGCTTTCGCGCGAGGAGGCCGAGGGCCGCATCATGGCGGCGGGCGGGCGTGTCACTTCATCGGTGAGCCGCAAGACCGACTTCGTCGTCGCGGGCGCGGAGCCCGGCTCGAAGCTCAGGAAGGCCCAGGAACTCGGCATCCGCGTGCTCGATGAGGCCGGATTCCTGAAGCTCCTCAGGGCGGACTGAAATGGATGCCAGGCTTGCGCAGCTTCGCCTCAAAATAAGCGGCCGCGTGCAGGGCGTCGGCTTTCGATTCGGTGCGTGGGACGAGGCGCAGAGCCTCGGGCTGACGGGCTGGGTCCGCAATCTCGCCAGCGGCGATGTCGAACTGGTGGCCGAAGGCCGGGAGGACCGCCTCAAGCTGCTTGCCGCTTGGGCGCATGAGGGTCCACGTGCCGCGCGAGTGACCAATGTGCGCGAGGAATGGGCGGAGCATACCGGCCAATTCGACCGGTTCACAGTCCGCTGAGCGCGGCTCTTTTACAATTAGCTTGCATTAGATATACTTCAGTTCTGCACACGCGCTTATTTGTTCAACTTCGCTCAATCGGGATGTTTCTCAACCGATTCTGTAACCTAGGGAGATTCGAAGGAGATGACTGTACCACCTGAGGCCGCTAGAGAAGCCGCCGCCCTCCCGAGCCAGGCCGCGTCGCCTGCGCCGCGCAAGGCTCGCGAGAAGCGCGAACGGGTCGTAATCCGCTTCGCCGGGGATTCGGGCGACGGGATGCAGTTGACCGGGATGCAATTTACGACCGAGTCGGCGTTGGCTGGCAACGATATCGCGACGCTGCCCGACTATCCCGCTGAAATCCGCGCCCCAATCGGCACGCTTGCCGGAGTGAGCGGATTCCAGCTGAATTTTTCGAGCAGCAAAATCTTCACCCCCGGCGACGAGCCGAACGTGCTCGTTGCGATGAACCCGGCGGCGCTCAAGGCCAACCTCGGCGACGTTTCCCCCAACGGCGTCATTATCATCGACCAGGAAGCCTTCACCGACGCGAACATCAAGCGCGCCGGCTATGACTCCAACCCGCTGACCGACCATTCGCTGGACAAGTACCAGGTCATCCCGGTCGATATCACCAAGCTGACGGCTCTGTCGCAGCACGGGCTGGGTCTCACCTCTCGCGCGGTCATGCAGAGCCGCAACATGTTCGTGTTGGGTCTGCTCTCATGGCTCTTCCAGCGACCCATCGACAGCACGATCAAGTACCTCCAGAGCCGTTTCAGCCGCCGGCCGGAGACGCTGGAAGGCACGATGCGCGCGCTGAAGGCGGGGTACAACTTCGGAGAGACGAGCGAGCTGTTCGCATCGCTATACGAGGTCCCCGCGGCCAAAATCGAGCCGGGCCTGTACCGGAACATCACCGGCAACAGCGCGACCGCGCTCGGATTCGTCGCGGCTGCAATGAAAGCGGGACGGCCTCTGTTCCTCGGCTCTTACCCGATCACCCCTGCCAGCGACATTCTGCACGATCTCTCGAGCTTCAAGAATTTCCCGGTCTATACGTTCCAGGCCGAGGACGAGATCGCGGGCATATGCTCGGCGATCGGCGCGTCGTTCGGCGGCGCGATCGCGATCACGACCACGTCCGGGCCGGGCATGGACCTCAAGGAGGAGGGCATGGGGCTCGCGGTCAAGGTCGAGCTGCCGCTGGTCATCACCGATGTTCAGCGGGCGGGACCGTCCACCGGGATGCCGACCAAGCCCGAGCAGGCGGACTTGCTGATGGCGATATACGGGCGCCACGGTGAGGCCCCGCTTCCAGTCATCGCGGCATCCTCGCCGGCCGACTGCTTCGATTGCGCCTACGAGGCGGTCCGCATCGCGGTCAAGTACATGACGCCGGTCATCCTGATGACCGACGGCCAGCTTGCCAACGGCGCCGAGCCGTGGCTGGTGCCCGACGTGAACAGCCTTGCGCCGATCAAGGTGGAGTTCCGCACCGACCCCAAGGGCTTCATGCCCTACGCGCGCGACCCCGTGACGTTTTCGCGTCCGTGGGCGGTGCCTGGCACGCCCGGACTCGAGCATCGTATCGGCGGGCTGAGCGGCGAGGAACTGACCGGTAACGTCAGCTACTCGCCCGCCAATAACGAGGCGATGGTGCGGCAGCGGGCTCGCAAGGTCGCCGCAGTCGCGCAAGAGATTCCGCCCACCGAGATCTTCGGCGATCAGCAGGGCGGCGACCTGGTCGTGCTCGGATGGGGATCGACCTTCGGTCCGATTCGCGAGGCGGTCAAGCAGGTGCGCGATAAGGGAAAGAAAGTTTCGCAGATTCACCTGCGTTATCTAAACCCCCGCCCCCGCGATCTGGGCGACCAGCTCCGCAAGTTCAAGCAGGTGCTGATACCCGAGATGAACATGGGGCAGTTGCTCAGGTTGGTTCGCGCCGACTACCTGATCGATGCCGTCGGCTACGGCAAGATCCAAGGGCGTCCGTTCAAGGTCGGCGAACTTGTCACCCGCATCAACCGGGCATTGGAGGGCTGAAACCGATGGATACTCCGCTTACGCGCAAGGATTTCGTCAGCGACCAGGAGGTGCGATGGTGCCCCGGTTGCGGTGACTATGCGATCCTCGCCCAGGTGCAGAGGACGATGCCTGAGTTCGGCATCCCGCCGCACAACGTCGTCTTCATCTCGGGAATCGGATGTTCGAGCCGGTTTCCGTATTACATGAACACCTACGGCTTCCACTCGATTCACGGGCGGCCCGCGGCGATTGCGAGCGGGCTCAAGATCAGCCGGCCGGAGCTGGACGTGTGGGTCGCGACCGGCGACGGAGACGCCCTGTCGATCGGCGGCAATCACTTCATCCACGTGATGCGCCGCAATGTCGGCATCAATATTCTGCTCTTCAACAACCGGATTTACGGGCTGACCAAGGGCCAGTACTCGCCCACCTCGGAACTCGGCAAGATCACCAAATCGACCCCGGCGGGCTCGGTTGATTATCCGTTCAACCCGATCACCGTGGCGCTGGGCGCGAAAGGGGGCTTCGTCGCGCGCGCGATCGATGTCGAACAGAAGCACCTCGGCCAGATGCTCAAGCGCGCCCACGACCATCGCGGCACTTCGTTCATCGAGATTCTTCAGAACTGCAACATCTACAACGATGGCGCGTGGAATGACCTGACCGACAAGCAGATCAAGGCCGACCATCAGCTCGTCCTCGAGCACGGCAAGCCGCTCATCTTCGGTAAGAACCGCGACAAGGGCATCCGGATGAACGGGATGAGGCCCGAGGTCGTAGCGCTCGGCAACGGGATCACCGAGAAAGACCTGGTCGTGCACGATGAGACCAATCTCGGGCTCGCATTTATGCTCGGGAACTTCGAGGCGCCGCTGCCGACCCCGATCGGCATTTTCTATGCCGTAGAACGCCCGAGCTATGAAGCCGCGGTTAACCAGCAGCTCGCCGATGTGAAGGCCAAGCAAGGCGCCGGCGACCTCACCAAGCTGCTCCGCAGCGGGGATACCTGGACCGTCGGCTGAGAGCGAATCACTACCCAGTCGCAGTTGAGGCCCGGCGCGTTCACGCCGGGCCTTTCTTTTTTCAGCCGCACTACGATCTAAGCCGCGGTCCCCGAATTCGCCGCGTCCGGCATCCCGGCGCCCGCAATGCCCGTTCGCGCGTACGATTTCTCGCAATCGGCTGACGATGGGCCGCGCATGTCGCCTTCCATGAATGCAAGCCCGGGGCATCGGCTGCAACCGCTCGCGTGCACGCATCGCGAGCAGACCCGGAGGTCGCGCTCGCGAATCGAGCGAACTTCTTTAAGCTCGGGCGAATTGCGCCAGATGTCGAGGAACGATTGCGACCGCACGTTCCCGCTCAGCAGCGGAAACTGCACGCAAGGATAAACGTCTCCGGTCGGCGATACGTAGCAGAAGCTATGGCCGGCGCTGCATGGAACCTCGACGGCTTCGGCGGCGCCCGCCCTCGATGGCGGCGGGCAGGATTGCGGGGCGACGCCGCCGATCGTTTCATCGCGCATCACCGCCTGCAGGTCGGCGCGCGCGATGTTCAATTCGAGCAACGACCGGTCGCCGTTCAGATGCGGCGTGATCGTCGGATCGATCGCGAAGCTTGCGCCAAGCTCTCGCGCCAGCGCCTGAACTCCCGGATAGTCGAGCCGGTTCTGGCGCATCAGGACGTCTGCGATCGTGACTTTGAGGCCTTGCGCGGCCAGGCGCCGAATCGCGTCGATTGTGCGCCGAAACGATCCCGGCACCCTGGTGATCGCGTCGTGGACCTCGGCTCGATGCGAGTAAACGCTGACCTGAACGTTCGCGACGCCGAGTTCGCAAAGCGCCGCCGCTTCCCGCTTCTCGATCAGGGTCGCGTTGGTCTTGACCTTTACATTGAATTGCAGTTGGCGCGCGCGCCGCACGATCGGGAAGAAATCCTCGCGCAGCAGCGGCTCGCCCCCGCTGAGCGCCAGCATGAATACGCCCGCATCGGCCATCTGTTCAAGAAGCCGGCGAATCTCGCCGTGGTTCATCTCGCCTCGATCGTCGTGATCGAGGTAGCAATGCACGCACCGCTCGTTGCATCGATAGGTCAGATCGAGGTGCGCTGCGATGGGAACGCCCAGCGCGATCGCCTTCGCGTTCATCTCCTCGACGAGCGAACTCATTAGCGCTTTGCCGCGCGGGGGCGATCGGCTATCCGCAGGATCCCGTGCCGCGCAAGCTCCTCCGCGAGTGCGAGCGCATCCCGGTAGGCGTCCGCAGCGCTCACGTCGAATTTCGCCACGATCTCGCGCTCGACGATCTCGCTGAGCGGCGTTGCGCCGTCGGCGGCGTTCCAGATCAGGCTTGCCGTTTCGTTAAGGCTGAACAAGGTCGAATCCACCACCGACATGACCATCATTTCATCGCCCAGCATGCGGGCGGCGACCTTGTCGCTCCGGCTGATGAATTTTTCACTCACGCGACCAGATCCCATACCTCGCCGTCGGGCCTGAAAGTGAGTTCGTACACCGGCACGCTTGAGACCAACTCGCATGCGGTGCGGAATACGTCCTCGACCAGCGCGGCGTCATCGGCGAAAAACAGCACGTTGCGCAGCAGCGACCTCGCTGCAACCGACTGGGGAATCGGGCGCGCACGATTGTCCGTCCCCTTGGCGAGAAAATAGATCGCGGCGATCGGCGCGGCGATGTTGCGGCCCGCGACGCCCAATTCGCCCGCAAACGGCGTCCCATATGCGTGAAAACCGCCCGCCACCCGGCGGACGTATGAGATTTCATCCGTCAGCAGAGTCGCATCGGGCGGCGCCAGGCGCGCGATGGTGGTCTTGCCGGCGCCGGAGACGCCCGAAAACAAAAACGCCCGGCCATTTCTTATCGCGCTCGCCGAGTGGAGCAGAAGCCCTGCGCGGCGCGCGAGCACCAGGCTGTGGATAATTCGCAATACCGAGTCGATCGCGTAGGGATTGGCCGATTGCCGAACGCATCCCTGCTGAGTGACCGGGTCCCACTCGGCCAGAAAGTCTCCCCGGCGCATCATCCAGCGTCCGGAGCCGTAAGTAACCTTGAGATCCTCCTCGGCGGAAATGATCGAGGGCGGAGCGATGCTGACCTCGAGGGTGACTCCTCTGCGCGCGGGGGCGCCGAGGAAATTCGCGTAGCGCTCCTTGAGCATCCCGATGAAGGCGCAGTCGGCGCAGCGGACGGTGATGGGCAGCCCGCCGATTTCGATCGCGGCCTCGACGGTCACTCTCATACCGGCCGCATCGTTTCCGCTTGGGGTTCACCGCGCGGGCTGGCGCCCGCGACGAGCATCGTGAGGCGCCGAATCACAGCCGAGTGCCGCAACCCGAACGCGAGCAGCCGCGTTCCCCGCGACAGTTCCGATGGCGGCACTCGAGGCGACCCGTCGCGCAGGATGCCGGCGACGGACCCGAGGACTTCGGAACCAGGGATTGGCGCATCGCACTGCGGGACCGCATCGCCTCGTGTGACCACGCTCGCCCTGCCGCCGGCATCGGACCGCGCGACGACGCGATGCGCAAACAGGCGGCCGTCGCGCAGGAAGAGCACGATTTGCCCGATGGATGGGACTGAATCGCCGCCCCCGCGCACCAGCAACACGTCTCCCGGCCAGACCGATGGAAGCATGCTCGTCCCGGTCACCTGCAAGCGAATCTCGCCGCTTAAGCGCAGCGCCTCGGCGACGAGTTCGCAGCCGATTCGGTCGCGAAGCTCTGGATTGACCTTCGCGGAAAATTCGCCGCTCAAGAATTTTTTCGGTACAGACGGCATGCGGCCTGCGTAGAGCCGACCTTGCCACACGTGAGTGCCATGGTCTCGAAGATCCGCTCGTGGCGGAAGCTCGGCTTCTGATACGGCTTCTTTGTCGTGGCTTTGCGCGCCGGATGACCGCGCTGCTCGTGTTTTTGCATATGACTATAGACCGCTCTGCGAGGCCTGCACGGCGCATCCCACGTTGGTGCCGCAGGTACCGGTCGAGTTCGCGAGCGTTGAGAAATAGACCTGCGATGCCCCGGCGAGAGTGCCCGAGCCGACCGTATTGTCGATTATGATCCCGCTCGTTCCGCCGGCTTCATTCGCATCGGAAGAAGCGTTTGTGGTGGTACTTATCGACCCGCTGGTGACATTAAACCCCATGACGCAACCGCTGGAAGCGCTCGTGCATGACGATGCCCGGCTGGTGTTGGCGTCGGATTGCACGCTCAGAAAAATCCAATCCACGGCGTTCCCGGTAGGGGTATTGGCGCAGGTTCCGGTGCCGGGATTACAAAGTTCGGTGACCGGTGAGCACGCCGTCGCGGCGGTCGTCAGAGTTGGACCGGTCGTTACTGTGCCGGCGGCGTTGGCGCTGATGGCAATCTTATACAGGATGGGATTGCCGCCGGCATTTCCGCATACGTAGAGGTTGCCGGTGGGACTGGTGCTGGTCGAGGTCAGATACTTGTTGTCGAAGGTTCCGTCGTAAAGCGGCGGGTTATTACCAGCGGTGGTGCCTGTTCCGACAAGCGCATCCGCAGTACCCGTGCTGCCATTGGCGAAACTGACGGGGAATTGGTAAACGCCGGAACAGGGGTTGTTGCGGCTGCAGCCGTTGGCGCTGTTCTCATCTCTCGAGACGAAGACATAGATCATCCCCGCAGAGGAATCGACGAGCGGGCCGTCGATGATTCCCGAACCATGGCCGGTACGAGCCGAGTTGACCTGGGTTGCGGGAGTTGAGGCGACGATCGAGCTTAAGACCCCGTCCGAATCGCCAACAAAGATTTTTCCCGAGGTTGAGTCGAACACCGGGCTCGTCAGTACATATCCGGCCCCATCTACCGTGACCGGCCACGCGCCGCCTGCCTCCCCGGGCGTGCCGCTGAGGAAAATGTTCTGGTACTTGTGAAGCAGGCCAGCGCTGTCGCCCACGTAAATTACGTCGTTTGTGTAATCGTAGAACGGCGCCGATAGGTTGTCGGTGTTCGCGATGGACAGGCTGGTCATGCACGGCGCGGTACAGGTGCGATAACTGGCGGCAGCGGTACTTGTAAGAGTCACCGGGGCGGAAACCGTTCCGCCGCCGGACGGCTTCGGCCTGAGCAGGACCAGGCTCGAGTTGCCGCTGCCGTCGGTCTGCACGAAGGCCATCTGCGTACCGTCGCCGGAGAGAACCACCGAGGTCGCGATAGCATTGCCTGTGATCGTGTTGTACGCCCAATCGATACCCGGGACCGTCCCACCGCAGCCCGAGTAGATGTTGTTGTAGCCTACGATAGTTGCTTGTGTCGCCGATCCCGCGAGATTGGTGTTGAACACCACGTAATCGTTGGCGCAACTGGCGCTCGCGATATTGAATGAAAACTTCGCGGGATATATATCCGCGCCGACCGTTCCGCCATTGCCCAGGGTCGATGCCCAATCGCGTTTGAGCGGATGTTTCTTTTTGCTCGCACGACGAGAGATATTGCTGACAGGAACTTGTGCGTCCGGCCTCGCGGTATCGGCAGGGTCGCCCACAGCAGCCGCAAAGCGCCGTATCGCCTGCATCCAGTAGCGCGGCTCCTTCAGCACGCTGTCGCGGGTTGGCGATGCGGGCGAGGGTTGCGAAAAAACCAGGTGGCTATGAGTCCAGTCGGTCGGAAGACCCTGAAATCCTGCCGGCGCGGCTGACTCAAGTCCGTTGATCGCCTCGCGGACGTCATTCATTTGCGACGATTCCTGGCCCCCGGCCGGCCGCGTGAGCATCCCAACGACCATCATTGCCAAAATCAGCTTGGAAAGGATTCTCATCGCTCGGCCCCGTCCCCCGTCCACGGTCGCGGATATTGCCACGCTGCCCAAGCGTCGAGCAAGCCTCCAAATAGTACAAAATGTTGAGTGATCCTGACTCTCAGGTAGTCATAAGCCACTATAAGCGAGATGAGCCGAATGCTCACCCGAGCCTGCCGTTGGTCTTCAGCCGGCCGCCTGCCGCTTTCTAATCTTCTCGAACGTTGAGGTCACGATCCGGATCGGGCGCAGGAAGTAGTATCCGGCGAAGAGAGGGCGCGGCAGTGGCCAGAATTCCCAGTCCGCCATTGTCGGCCCCAGCATGTGAATCGCAAAGTAACGGGCCTTACGGCCGACGCCCTCGATCGCCCTCATCGCCAGGACGAATTCACGCACCGCCGCCGAATCGAACGCATATGGACCGGCGATCGCCGCGCCGACCGAGGCTGCGACCGACGCACTCGGTCGGTCCGCGCGCGCGGATGCGATCACTGCGGGCGGGGCGGGTGCTCCGAGAAGGTCGCACGCCAAAATCAAGCCGATTCGGAGCATGCGGAGCGATCCGGTCGCGGCGGCCCGCGCGAGCAACGTGTTCCAATCCAGATTGGCCGCCCGCCGAATCAATTGGGCGATATCGCAAACCTGGCCGAGAGTTTGCCATCCGTGTCGCGATGCATGGACGCACACGTACAGCAGGAGATCGTCATATGCGAGCGTGCGAACCGCGACGCCCTCCAGCTCGACCGGCGCCGACCGCTCCCAGACCTCGCGGCCGTCCGGGCCGAACCGGTAATAGCTCGGCAACAGGCGCCAGTGGAGGTCCACGCTGACGGCGTCATCGTCGCGGCGGAACTCGGCCTCATTTGCGACGAAGAAGTCCGATGCGAACGCGCCGGGATCGTACGATTGCGGCTCAAAGCCCCGGGATTCGAGCAGCTTTGCGGCAGCGGGGATGTCACGCTTTTCCACCATGATGTCAAGGTCGGAAAACGATCTGAGGCTTGAGTCTCCATACGCGACCGTCGCCAGCACGGGTCCTTTGAGCGCTAAAGTGGAAATTCCCTCGTGCCGGAAAGTCTCGAGAATCTCAAGCAGCGTTTTAGTGAGATAAAGATTTCTGAGCGCGTTCGCCTCGCTGGCGGTCTTGAGCCGTGTGAGCATCGGACCCGCGCCCGAGCCCGCATCCAGCGATGCGAGCTGATGCGCGACGAGCGGGACCACGCCATGCGATCGCGCGGCGCGCTCGAACCACGCCCAGTCGAAATCAGGCGTGATCAGATCTTCCGCGCCGGCGAGCGATCCGTCGGTGGAGGCGGCGCAGCAGCGGAGGATGAGTTCTGCTTCGGGCCGGCGCGGTGGGTGGAAATCGGAGCTCACATCCGTACACGCGTATTACTATGGCTGGCTGATTTCTTCGCGCCTGCCGCCTGCCATCGCCGCGCCCCTGCGGCCATCAACCATAGCTAGCGTGGTGAGTTTGAAGTTCGCCGCATAAATGATTAGACGCAAGGCGTTGCTAGTCTGTCACCCTCGCGCGTGGCTGCCGCGCGAAGGGTCGCGGGATTCCCCGCGCGCCGGACAAGGCAGACGCGCGGGAATGACAGCAACGGAGCTCGAAGTGGCGGTCCCTGAACGCTTAACTTCTCCCACGAACTTCTGACTCACCACACTAGAAGCTCAAGCGCTTGAAAAATCGCTCGGGGATGAGCTTCAAGGCTCCCATGATCGGCCGCCAGAACCACGGCACGTACACGACCTCCGCTCGTCGCCGCCAGGCGGCGTAGATTCGATTTGCGGCATCGTCCGGCGGGACGGTCAGCAGCGCTCCCTCGCGTCCCCAGGTCATCCGCGTATCGACCGTTCCCAGTATCACAGTCATCACGTGAACGCCCGCGCTCGCAAGCCGGCCTCTCAGTCCCTGGGCGAAGATGGCGAGCGCGCCCTTGGCGGCGCCGTAAACATAGTTTCGCGCGCGGCCGCGATCGCCGGCGACCGAGCCAATCACGATGATGAAGCCCGAGCCTTGCGTTTCGAGGTGGCGCGCCGCGAGCGTGATCAACGACACTGCGCCGGTAAAGTTCTGGTCGAGCGTGGCGAGCGCCGCCCCCGGTTCCGTCTGCGCCGCGGCTTCATCGCCGAGCGTGCCGAAGGCGACCACGATGCCGTCGAGGCCGCCGAGCGCCTCGATTGCGCGGCGGATGAAATCGGGGTGCGATGCGAAATCGGCCGCATCGAATGCGCCCGCGACCGATCGCGCTCCCGTGCGCACCGCCACGTCTGCCGCGATACGGTCGGCCTCCGCCAGATCGCGCGCCGCAAGATAAAGCTGCGCTCCGTTTTCGCCGAACCGGGCCGCGATCGATCGCGCGATCGGACTGGTCGCTCCAAGGATCAGCACTTTCGACATCGCGACACTACGCCGGGAGCATCTCGAGGCGCCGCCCGAGGTTCGATGAAAACCGGTTATTCGCGTCGGCGTCGGCCTTGACCGCTCGCCACTTGTCGAGCTGCGGATACATCGCGCGAAAAATCTCCGGCCGCATCCGCGCGTCCTTGGCCAGGTACACGCGCCCGCCGCGCTTGACCACCATCTCATCGAGTTGGTCGAGGAGCTCGATGAGGCCCGTGCTCACCGGGAAATCGAGCGCGAGCGTGTAGCCCGGCATCGGAAACGAGAGCATCCCCTCCTGCGCGCCGAACTTCTTGAGCACCGCGAGGAATGATCCGCGTCCGCTGCGGCCGACCGCATCGAGCACCTCGATTAGACCCGCGCGGCTCTCGCCAAGCGGCCACACGCACTGGTACTGGATGAAGCCGCGCTTGCCGTAGATGCGGTTCCAGTCGTGAATCGAGTCGAGCGGGAAGAAAAACCCCTGGTAATCGAAGATGGTGCGGCCGGTATCGCGATGAATCGCATAGAAGAGCGCGTTGAAGGCGCGCACGCTTATCGAACTCAATGCAAACCCCGGCAGGTTGAATGGGACGCTTGCGCGGAACTTCGGCGCAACCTGGAAGGGCTCCTGCGCAAGCGCCGGTGCGAGCGTATCGCGCGACGCGAAGTTGCCCACGGTCAGCACCGACCGCCCGAGGGGACCGCGTCCGCTCATGCAATCAATCCACGCGACCGACAGTCCGAATTCGCTGTCGGTGCGCTCGAATGCCTCGATCGCTTCATCGATGTCTGCGGCGCGGATGAGCTTGCCATCGATGTATGCGCTCTCGATCTGGCGCAGCTTCAGCTCGACTGCGAGGATTACGCCCGTAAGCCCCATCCCGCCGAGCGTCGCCCAGAAAAGTTCGCTGTTCTCCTCGCGCGAGCATCGCCGCACCTCGCCCGAGGCGAGCATCAGGTCGAAGCTCGTTACGTGGCTTCCAAGCGATGAGTCGCGATGATGGTTCTTGCCGTGGACGTCGGCCGCAACCGCGCCGCCCATCGTGACGAATCGGGTTCCGGGAACGACCGGCGGAAAAAATCCGCGCGGGAGGAACACGTCGATAATTTCGTCGATCGTGACGCCCGCCTCGCAGCGCAAAACCCCCGTCGCCGGGTCGAACGCGAGCATCCGGTTGAGCCGGCCGAAGTCCACGACGCGGTTGTCCGCATTCAGCGCCGCATCGCCATATGCGCGTCCGGCGCCGCGCGCGAGCACCGAGGTCGAGTCGCTCGATACCACCGCCTTGAGCTCGGAGATTTTTTCCGGCCGGTAGAGGTCGCTCTGCGCGCTCGGATAGCGGCCCCATCCGGTCAGCATCGCGCGCTTGGGCTTGGGAATCGCGGCCGCGGCGGCCGGGAGGCGGAGATTGGGGGCTGCGATCGAAGTGGATGCTGCGCTCATCGCCGATCGAAAGTTAAGCTAACAGGAAGACCGCGGGATAGAAACGGGATGGACATTTTCATATTTTCAGATCGCGCCAAATTGAAAAAATGCCCCCGGGAGGGAAGCTATGTCCTGGCAACCGGAAATCGATGAAATTCGCCGCCGCGTCGAACTCGCCAAGCAGATGGGCGGCGCAGAGAACGTCAAGCGCCAGCACGATGGCGGCAAGCTCACCGTCCGCGAGCGAATCGAGCGCCTGCTCGATCCCGGCTCCTTCCACGAGTACGGCGCGATCGCGGGCGTGCCCAAGTACGAGGGCGAGACGCTGGTCGAGTTGAGGCCGGCGAACTTTGTCGGCGGGACCGGACGGATCAACGGGCGGCGCGTGGTTGTCGGCGGCGACGACTTCACGGTTCGCGGCGGCGCCGCCGACGCATCGATCGGCGGCAAGCAGGGCTACGCGGAGCGCCTGGCGCACGAATTGCACCTCCCGATCGTAAGGCTCGTCGATGGTACTGGGGGCGGCGGGAGCGTTCGTTCGCTCGATACGCTCAAGCGCACGTACGTGCCGGCTAATCCGGCATTCGACGTGCTGGTCGCGCTGATGTCGGAAGTGCCGGTGGTTGCCGGATGCATGGGATCGGTCGCCGGTCTGGGCGCGGCGCGCGTTGCGGCATCGCATTTTTCCGTGATGGTGCGCGGGACCAGCCAGCTCTTCGTCGCGGGACCGCCGGTGGTGAAGTGGGGGGTCGGCGAGGACCTGGACAAGGAGGAGCTGGGCGGCTCCCACATCCACGCGCATGAAAGCGGCGCGGTCGACAACGAGGCCGAAAGCGAGGACGAAGCGTTCGAGCAAATCCGCCGCTTCCTCTCGTACCTGCCCCAGAGCGTCTGGCAGACTCCGCCGCGCATCACGCCGACCGACGATCCGCATCGGCGCGAGGAGGACCTGCTGAGCATCGTCCCGCGCAATCGCCGCCACGGTTACGATGCGCGCCGGATCCTCGAACTGGTGACCGACCGCGGATCGTTCTTCGAGATCGCACCTTACTTCGGGCCGTCGCTGATAACCGGCTTCGCGCGCCTCGATGGGTACCCGGTCGGCGTGATGGCGAACGATCCGTTCCAGATCGGCGGCTCGCTCGACGGGCCCGCATCGGACAAGATGGTCCGGTTCGTGGACATGTGCGACACGTTCCACCTGCCCGTCGTGAACTTCGTCGATCAGCCGGGCTTTCTGATTGGGCAGGAGGCCGAGAGGTCGGGCACGATTCGGCGCGGCGTCCGCGCGCTGTTCGCGGTGTTCCAGACCGTCACGCCGTGGGTGGCGATAATGGTGCGGCGCGCATTCGGCGTCGCCGGCGCCGGCCATGGCATCACGAGCGGGTTGAATCTGCGCTACGCGTGGCCGTCAGGCGACTGGGGATCGCTCCCCATCGAGGGCGGAATCGAGGCGGCGTATAAGCGCGATTTGGCCGCCGCCAAAGACCCGGAGAAGCTGCGCAAGGAACTGGAAGACAAATTCAACGCGGTCCGCTCCCCGATTCGAACCGCCGAGGCGTTCGGAATCGAGGAGATCATCGACCCGCGCGACACCCGGCCGATTCTTGTCGACTGGGTTCACCAGGCCTATGAGATCGTGCCGACCCAGGTCGGTCAGCGAACGCGCACGATGCGCCCCTAGTCTTGCGGGACGGCGCACTAGCCGCCGGCCGAAGTCATCTCCGCCGCTCCCTCCTCGGCCGCCTGCCCCGTCGAGTGCGCGAACTTATAGAACGGGCCGCGCGAGAGCGCCATCGCGACGATATAGAACACCATGCCGCCGACGCACACCTTGATCCAGACTGCCCAGCCGTAACGCGACACGATGTACAGTGACAGCGGCGCCACGACCACACCCCACACCCGGCCGATCAGGCCGAAGAAGGCCCATCCGGTCGCCTGAAGCGCGGGCGAGATGTCCTCGAGAGTCTCGGAGAACTGCGCGGCCCAGGGGATATAGCCGGCCGCGAGAAACGCTCCCAGCACCGTCGCGATCCAGGCAAGCGTGCGCTCCGGAGGCGTCTGGCCGAAGAAGGGAATCCAGTACACTGTAACGGCTGCTCCCACAACCGTGCCTATGATCGCGAGCGGCTTGCGGGTTTGGAGCCGGTCGGAAACCCAGCCGAAGAAGAGCAGCGCGCCCGCATTCGCCAGCCAGAAGTTGGCGTTCAGCCGCGCGGCATCTCCGGGACTGTAGTGAAATGCCTCGGAGAACATCAGGGGGCCCAGCATAGTGACCAGCGTATACAGCATCAGGAAGCACATCACCCCGACCGACAGCAGCCACACCTCGGTGTGGCGGAGCAGCCGCCCGTACGCATCGCGCACGCCCGATGGCAGGTCCTCCGGCGCCGGTTGCTTCTTGCCCTGCGCCTCGCGCTCGGCCATCTCGCTGCGGAACACCTGCATTCTAAGCTCCGGGCTCAGGTCGCTCAGCCACAGCAGGATTGGGATGATGATCACGATCGACAGGAAACCCATGATCCAGAACTGCGATTGCCAGGTGTGGTAGATCGGCAGCGTCTTGCCCGCGACGAAGTTCACCAGCCAGTTCGACCCGACCGGCCCGACGGTGAAAAGCCCGAAGGCAAGCGCGCGGCTGACCCGGGGCGACATGTCGCGCACCAGCGCGGCAATCGCGCCCGCGATGAGGCCGCCGATGATCCCCATCGAGTAGCGCACGACCAGGAACGTCGGGATGTTGGTGATCAGCAGGTTGGCGAAAACCAGGACGATCAGGATGGCGAGACAACTGTCGATCACCACGACGCGCCCGTAGCGGTCGGCCAACGGACCGCCGTAAATGGCTGCGATCGCGCCGACCGGCACGCCGAAGCTTAAGAAAAATCCGTATTCGATCTTGCTCAGGTGCAGGTACGGCAGCATCAGCGGGAGCACCGGCGCAAGATGGAACTCGTAGCTCACCAGCACGCTGGCGAGCATGGTCAGCACCAGCAGGCCCCATCGCTTGGCGCCGTGCGGATACTCCGTCAGCGTGCGCGTACGGACGAATGCGCCGATCCAGCTCTCATTCGAAATCGCCTGCTCGATCGTCATGATTCTTCCCCCAAGCCTCGCCGGCATGGGCCGTCTTGGTGGCGATAGTTGGAAATATCAGGAACGCCACTGATGTTGTTCCCCGGCGTTTATCTCAAAGCCTGGGGAATCTTGCCACCATCGGGGCGCGCTCGGCTAGTCGAACTCAACTCCCGGGCGCTAATTATCCGCCGACGCGGCTTTCGCCGCCGCCGCGGCCGCGGCGGCTTGCCGGGCCGCATCGCGCGCATGAACCTCGGCGATTTTGTAGAAGGGCCCGCGCGAGAGCGCCATCGCGATGATGTAGATGGTCAACCCGCATGCCGCAACCCTGACCCAGGCGCCCCAGCCGTCGTGCGTCGCCACGTAGAGAGACAACGGCGCCTGGACCGCGCCCCATGCGCGCGTGACCAGCCCGAAGAACGCCCACCCGGTCGCCTGCAAGGCCGGCGAGATGTCCTCCAGAGTCTCGGAGAACTGCGCGGCCCACGGCACGTACGCGATCGCGAGCAGGCAGCCCATCAAGGTCGCCACGATCGCCAGGGTTCGCTCGTCCGGTTTTTGGCCGAACATCGGGATCCACCAGACCATCAGCATCACCGCGGGGATCGCGCCGATGATCGCGATGGGCTTGCGTAACTGCAATCGGTCCGAGACGATCCCCGTAAGGATCAGCATCAAGATGTTCGCCAGCCAGAAGTAACTGTTGAGCCGCGCCGCGTCGCCCGGGCTGTAATGGAACGCATCGGTGAACATCAGCGGCCCGAACGCCTGGACCGTTATATAGAAGACGAGGTTGCACATGATCCCGATTACGAGGAGCCAGACTTCGGGATGACGCAGCAGTCTCGCGTACGCATCGCGCGCGCTCGACGGAAGATCGGAAACCGCGGGACGCGGGCGGCCTTCGGCCTCCATCTCGGCTATTTCGCTCCTGAATATCTGCACGCGCAGTTCCGCGCTCAGATCGCTCAGCCAGAACAGGATGGGGATATACATCGCGATCGCAAGGAAGCCCATGATCCATATCTGCGATTGCCAGGTGTGGTAGATCGGGAGCGTCTTGCCGGCCACATAGTTGGCGAGCCAGTTCGAACCCACCGGACCGATCGTCAGAAGCCCGAACGCCAGCGAGCGGCTGAGCCGCGGTGACATGTCGCGCACCAGCGCCGCGCTCGCGCCCGCCATCAGCCCGGCGATGACCGACATCGACGTCCGGATGATGACGAACGTCACGACGTTGGTGATGAGCAGATTTGCGAACAGCAGGCAGGTGATCAGCCCCAGACAGACATCGATCATCAGAACCCGCCCGTAGCGGTCGGCGATCGGCCCGCCGTAGAAGGCGGAGATTCCGGAGATGAGCACCACGAAGGATATGAAATAGCCGTAACCGATGCGGCTCATGTGCAGGTAGGGCAGCAGGATCGGCAGCAGCGGCGCGAGTTGAAACTCGTATGCCGCCAGGATGGCCGTCAGCACGGTGAGCAGCAGAAGCGCCCAGCGATGCCCTCCACGCGGGTACTCGGTCAGGGTGCGAGCTCGAACGAACGCAGCTATCCCGCCCGCGACGCCTACGGCTTGATCACCTGCCATATTTCCCCCAGTCCGTTGCAATTCGCTCGCGGCGGGAGCCTGCCCAAGTTCCCCAGAACGCCGCGGCTCAACCTTCCTCTACATAAAGCCGGTCGCATATTACAAGACGCGGCGGCGTCTGGCTCGCTGGCGCGGGCGCTACTGCCTTGCTAAAAGGCGGATAATCCTCGGGAACCCAGGGGGGCAGCGCGAACGAATGGAAGTCAGGAGCCCGGCCGTCGGGAAAGTGCTGAGACTAAGCGTCGAGCCGGGCGCGATAGTGGTGCGCGGCGACGAGTTGATGGTGATCGAGTCGATGAAGGTGGAAATTCCAATCAAAGCGGCTGCCGCCGGCAAGCTGAGAGAGTTCCGTTGCAAGCCCGGCGATCAAATTCAGCGCAATCACGTGCTCGCGATCATCGAGGGTTGACCGGCCTCGCTGGTGCGAAGGCCGGGCGAAAGCCCGAATCGATTCTCCAAGAGTAGGTTCGGAATTGCGGCAGTCTGAAAGCTTCGGAAAGCCGTGAGCCAAACATGCGAGATTGCGAAGAGTTGGCCGCCGAAAAGCCCAACATTGACTATCAAAGACAAGCCAATCATCGAATAGGCAATAGCCCTTTTTACTACTGGCTATTTGGCTTCAATATACTGACTATATACAATTCCCGGCGTAGCGAAGGCGAAAGGGGGCCATGGTCTCGCCGGGGCATTTCAGAAGCCGTGTGCGCGGGTATGTCGCGGGCGCGATGATGCTTGCCGCGGCCTGCGCGCTGCTGTTCAGTTCGCGCGATGCGGCGTCCCAGTTGGCTGGCGCGGTGCGGATCGACCTCGGCGCAGCGGGACCGGGCGCGCGGCTCACGCGCGCCGCTTACTTTTTCGAGCGTCGCGGGCTTGGGTTTGGCGCGCCCGCCGGGGCGTATGCGGCCGCAGTTCGGCGGATGCGGGAGGGCGAGTCGCGCAGTCCGGCGCGCGCCGGGCGGCGCGACGCGGCCAGCCTCGATGCGCCCGCGCCGTCGTGGGCCTTCATCGGTCCTCAGCCGATCCTGAACGAAATCCCGTTCTTTGGCGGCGCGAGCGTAGGGCCCGCGCTTCCCAATGCGACGGGACGCGTGACGGCGCTCGCGGCGGACCCGACTGCGGCGGGGCGATTGTTCGCCGGCTCGGCCACGGGCGGGTTGTGGATGCGGCCGGGCGCGAGCGCGAACTTCAAGCCGGTTTTCGACAGCGAGCCTGCGCTCGCCATCGGCGCGATCGCACTGGACACCACTACGGCGCCCAATCCGACGCTCTACGTGGGAACGGGGGAGGGCGACAATTCATCGGATTCGTACTACGGCGAGGGCATCTTCGAATCGACCGATCTTGGCGACACCTGGGTTCAGTTGGGTGCAGCGCAATTTTCGCGCGAATCGATTACGAGCCTCGCCGTCGATACGTCGCGCAATCCGCGCATCATCTTTGCCGGGGTCAGCTACGGATCGAGCGCGAGCCGTGCGGACTCAAGCCTGGTCGAGAGCGACTTCGACAGCAACGGGCTTTGGCGCTCTACCGATGGCGGCGGCTCGTGGATTCAGTATCCGCTGGGGACCTTCGGGCCGTGTCCGTATTTTACCGAGGCGCCATGTCCCGCAGAGCAAGTCGTCATCGACCCGGCCGCGCCGTCTGACGTGTTCGTATCCGTTCTGGGGACCGGGGTGTTCAGATCGACCGACTCGGGAACGAGCTGGTCGGCGGTCAGCCTTCCCGGAATCGGCGGAAATTTCGGACGCGCGGCGGTCGCGGCGTCCAACGGCACCGTGTATCTGATGGCCGGCGCGGCGGACGGAATCGAGTACGCGGGATTTTTCAAATCGACAGATGCGGGAGTCTCCTGGACGGCGGGGACCGTACCGCAGGCGTCGGTCGGACCGGGGGTCACCATTGAGGGTACCGCGCCCAGCAACTTTTCGCAGTCGATCTTCGATCAGGCGCTCGCGATCGATCCCGCCGATCCGAGCGGCGATACGGTCGTCTTCGGGGGCGTCGGAATTTATCTCTCGAACGACTCGGGCCAGTCGTGGACATTTCTCGCATCAGGCGGCGGAACTCACTCGGGCCAGCACGCAATCGGATTCGATCCCGCCAGTCCGCACAGCTTCTATCTTGCCAACGATGGCGGCATTTATCGATTCGATGCGACTAGTGCGCAGTGGAGCGCGCTCAACGCAACTATCGGAGTTGCGCAGATTCAGTCGGTGGGACCGCATCCGACCGATGCCAACACGATTCTCGCGGGCCTCGAAAGCAACGGCACCGCGCGCTTCGATGGCACTCAGCCGGTGCAATCGGCATGGAGCGAAGTCGATGGTCTCGAGGGCGGATTCGCGCTCTTCGATCCCACCAACCCGGCGCTGGCCTATCACACGTACGCGACGGGGGAGGCTGGCCCGGCGGTCACCTGTTCGACCGATGGGGGCTCGACGTGGGTGGCCGATGCGCCGACGAACGCGCTTCGCTCCGCGATGAGTGCGGCGGGCGATCGCGGCGCCGCCTACTTCCCTCCGATTGCGCCGGATCCGGCGGTCGCAGGCCGGGTCCTCTTCGGAGCGCATTCCGTCTACGTCTCGACGGACGCGATGACGACGTGGGCGCAGCAAACCGCGCAGGACTTGACCGGCGGATGCAACACGGGCCAGTGCGCGTTGCAGGATATCGAAGTCGCGCCGTCGGACGACGGCAAGGCGTACGCTCTTTCGATGGAAACGTCCACGACCGCGCGCATTACTCCGTTCAAGCTGTGGACCTCGGATCAGGCCAATGTGCAGGTCGATGGGGCCCATCCGCGGGGCGCCGCCTGGACCGACATCACGGCCCAGCTTGCGCCGATGATATTTCCCAACGCGACGCAGGCGACCGGCATTGCGATCGATCCGTTCGATTACCGCGTCGCGTACCTGAGCGTATCGGGTTTCACCGCGGCGACCGGAATCGGCCATGTGTTCGTCACGCGCGATTTCGGAGGCGTCTGGGAGCAGGCGGACGGAAACCCGACCGGCGAGATACCACCGCCGCCCGGTGCGCTCCCCGACATTCCGGTCCTGCGGCTGCTCGTGGACCGCGGCGATTCGAGCGGACAAACCGTGCTGGCCGCTACCGACATCGGGATTTTCCGGACCACCGATGGGGGCGCGAGCTGGGCGAGCTTCAACCTCGGCACAATCCCGCCGGTTCCTGTGTTCGATATCGAGCAGAACTTAAGCGGGGTGATTTTCGCGGGGACCTTTGGCCGCGGCGCGTTCAAGCTCGCACCAGGATCATCGCCGACTCCCACGACGACGCCGACCGCGACCCCAACGGGCACGCCGGCCGCCTCGCTCACGCCAACACCGACCGTCACTCCCAGCGCAACATCGAGCGCGACTTCATCCGCGACCGCCACGGCTATGGCTACGCCGACCGCCTCCGCGACCGCGACCGCCACCCGCAGCCCCACGGCGACATCCACTCCCACTCCGACACCGAGCCCTACGGCCACCGTCACGAGGACCGCAACTCCGACGGCGACCTCGACTCCAACAGCAACTCCGAGTGCGACCGCCACGCCGCCGCCGAGGGTGCGCGCGGCGATGGCCGTGCAGCCAAAGCATCAGAGCTTCCCATCACAGGTATTCGGCATCGAGGGCACGCCGAGCGGGCCAAAGATGATCACGCTCGACAACCCCGGCAGCGACCCGATGGCGATCGAGCAAGTCGAAGCTGCCGGTGACTTTACGACTGCGCCCGATGCGAGCACGTGCGGCGCGGCTCTGCCGGCACATCAGCGCTGCACGATTGCTGTCGTCTTTACGCCCAGCGGCTTGGGAGCGAGACATGGGACTCTGATGGTCACCGACAACGCGGCGAACAGCCCGCAAATCGTCGGACTCGACGGCACGGGCATCGCGGGCAAAATCACGATCGTCCCTGCAACGCTCAACTTCGGCAGTCAGAGCGCGGGCGCCACGAGCGCGGCCAGGAGCATAACGGTCACCAATCCGAACCAGGTGCCGATCAAGACCAAGTCGGTGTCGATAGACGGCGCCGACTTCGCTGAGACGAACAACTGCGTCGGGGCATTAGCCCCTGGCGCATCATGCGCAATCTCGGTGACGTTCGCTCCGTCCGATTCGGGCGTGCGCGCCGGCGCCGTCATCATCGCCGATGACGCGAGCCGCAGTCCGCAGACGGTAACCCTGCGCGGAACTGGCGCGCCGTAGCGGCGAGTCCCGCTGCGGCGGGCGAATCCTCGAGGCTTCGGAAAAGAAGAAGGGCAGCCGGCCCGGCTGCCCCTCCTCGGCTTCATCCGGCTGGAGACCCGGCTATCCCTTGGGCAGACCGAGCACGCGCTCGCCGATAATGTTGCGCTGGATTTCGCTGGTTCCGCCCGCGATGGTCAGTGCTCTCGATGCGAGCATCCGGTATGACCACTTGCCCGAGTCGATCCCGAAGGGCGATTTGAATTCTATTTGCGCGTATGGCCCGAGCACCTCCATCGCAAACGCGTTCATCCGCAGGTTGAGATCGCTTGCGTGGAGCTTCAGCATGGAGCCCTCGGGTCCCGGCGGGAGTCCCTTGAGGCGGCGTGTGAGCTGGCGGTAGCCCGTGTATTTGAGCGCAGCCGCCTCGCACATGAATTGCGAGATTTTCTGCCTCACGTTGGAATTATCCCACGCCGTTTGTCCGTCGGTCTTTACCATCCTGGCGAGCTTGGCGAGGTCTTCCACCTCGCCCATCGAATCGCGCCCGCCGCCGATTCCCGAGCGCTCGAACATGAGGGTGGTAATCGCGACCTGCCATCCCTGGTTCTTCTCGCCGACCAGGTTCTTCTTCGGAACTTTCACGTCCTCGAAGAAGACTTCGTTGAAGCCCGAATCGCCGGTGATCTGAACGAGCGGCCGCACGGTCACTCCCGGCGAATGCATATCGACGAGGACGTAGCTGATGCCCTTGTGCTTGGGCGCGTTAGGATCAGTGCGGACGAGCAAAATGCACCAGTCGGCGTGGTGCGCATCCGAGGTCCACACCTTCTGGCCGTTGACGACGAAATAATCGCCCTCCTCGACGGCGCGGGTCTGAAGCGATGCGACGTCGGAGCCGGCGTTGGGCTCGGAATAGCCCTGGCACCAGATTTCGTCGGCGGAAAGAATCTTGGGGACGTAGCGCTTCTTCTGCTCCTCGGTCCCCCATTGGATCAGCGTGGGGCCGACGAGCATGATGCCCAGCCCGTTTACCAGCCCGGGCGAGTTCACCTTGGCCATCTCCTCCCCATAGATGAGCTGCTGGGTGATGCTGGCGCCGCGGCCGCCATACTCCTTTGGCCAACTGATTCCGACCCATCCGCCGGCGTGCATCTTCTTGTGCCAGGCCAGGCGGCGCTTCCAATCCTCGCGGTCGCCCTCGCGCATCGAGTCGATTTCGGCCTCAGCCGCAGCCTGCGGGCCCTTGGGCACGTTGGCCTTGAGCCAGGCACTAAACTCCTGGCGGAACGCCTCATCCTCGGCGCTGAATTTGAAATCCATTTGATCCTCCGGTTGGCGGGCCCGACTGGTAAATACCTCGCCGCGGAACCAATTCCCGTCGGCTGGCCGGACGGGCCACGGACCTAACAGCCGTTTTATAAACCCGCTCTGGAACCGGCGCAAGCAGACGCGCGCTCGCCGCGCGGGCAGCAAAAAGGGCAGCCGATTGGGCTGCCCTTTCCGGCGCTCTATGATCTTGCGCGATACTCGCCCCGGGGAGCGCTCGGCGAGCATCGGCCCCTCCCGGAGGGGAGTGGGCGGGGCGTTTCCTCCCTCAGCCCTTGGGAAGACCCAGCACGCGCTCTCCGATGATATTGTGCTGAATCTGATTGGTTCCCGCGAAAATCGTTGGGCCGCGCGCACCGAGCATCCGGTATGACCATTTGCCATGGTCGATCGCGAGCGGCGCGTTGAACTCCATCTGGCTGTATGGTCCCAGCAGCTCCATCGAGAACGTCGCCATCCTGAGCGCAAGCTCCGTACTGCACAGCTTCATCATCGAGCCTTCCGGCCCCGGCGGCAGTCCCTTGAGAAGCCTGGTGAGCTGGCGGTAACCCGTGTACCTGAGCGCGTGCGCCTCGCAGGCGAACTCCGCGATTTTTTGACGGACGTTGGCATCGTCCCACGCGGTCTTTCCGCCGCGCGGGAGCTTCTTGGCGAGTTCCGCGAGGTCCTCGACCTGTCCCATCGCGCCCCGGTCGCCGCCGCCGCCCGAGCGCTCGAACATCAGGGTCGTCATCGCGACCGTCCATCCCGAATTCTTCTCGCCGACGAGGTTCTTCTTGGGCACGCGAACATCTTCGAAAAAGACCTCATTGAAGCCCTTGGCGCCGGTGATCTGGACCAGCGGACGCACGGTTACTCCGGGGCTGTGCATATCGACGAGCAGGTAGCTGATGCCCTTGTGTTTGGGCGCGGCGGGATCGGTGCGAACGAGCAGGAAGCACATGTCCGCGCGTTGTGCGCCGGAGGTCCAGACTTTCTGGCCGTTGACGATGAAGTAGTCGCCCTCCTCGACGGCGCGGGTCTGGAGCGAGGCGAGGTCGGAGCCTGCGCCGGGCTCGGAATATCCCTGGCACCAGATTTCCTCGGCGCTGAGAATCTTGGGGATGTAGCGTTTCTTCTGCTCCTCGGTGCCCCAGTGGATCAGGGTCGGACCGAGCAGGCTGATACCCATCCCCATGTACGGCTCGCCGAGATTAAGCCGCGCCATTTCCTCTCGATAGATGATGTTCTGGAGGACGCTCGCGCCGCGGCCGCCGTAGTCCTTGGGCCAATGGATCGCGATCCAGCCGCCCTCGTTGAGCTTGCGATGCCACTTGATGCGCGCATCCCAGTCTTCATCGCGCTCGCTCAGGATGTCGCGCGCGGGCGGGGCGAACTGCTTATTCTTTTCGAGCCAGGCGCGAAACTCCAGACGAAACGCCTCATCCTCCGGACTGTAATTAAAATCCACTGTCCACTCCTTTGCGTTGTTACTCGCTCAGCCCTTGGGCAGGCCGAGCACGCGCTCTCCTATGATGTTGTGCTGGATTTGGTTGCTGCCGGCAGCGATTGTGCCGCCGCGCGCAGCAAGCATCCGGAACAACCATTTTCCCTCATCGAATGCGAACGGCGCCTTGTACGCGATTTGGCTGTACGGTCCCAGCAGTTCCATCGCGAATAGCTGGATGCGCAGAGTGAGCTCGCTGCCGCACAGCTTCATCATCGAGCCTTCCGGGCCCGGCGGAAGCCCCTTGAGCCGCCGCGTCAATTGACGGTAGCCCGTGTATTTGAGCGCCTGCGCCTCGCACGCGAACTCGGCGATTTTCTGCCGCACGCTGGCATCGTCCCAGGCGGTAGCGCCGTCGCGCCGAATCTGCTTGGCGAGATTCACCAGCTCGCGGACCTGCGTCTGGGCCCCGCGGTCGCCGCCGCCGCCCGAACGCTCGAACATCAGCGTCGTGATCGCGACCTGCCATCCCTGGTTCTTCTCCCCGACCAGGTTTTTCTTGGGCACGCGGACATCCTCGAAAAAGACTTCGTTGAAGCCGCTCGCGCCGGTGATTTGCACCAGCGGGCGCACGGTCACGCCGGGGCTATGCATATTGACGAGGAGGTAGCTGATGCCCTTGTGCTTGGGCGCCGCAGGATCGGTGCGGACCAGCAGGAAGATCATGTCGGCGTGCTGAGCGCCGGAGGTCCACACCTTCTGGCCGTTGACCACGAAATCATCGCCATCCTCGACCGCGCGGGTTTGCAGCGAGGCAAGGTCTGATCCCGACCCGGGTTCGGAGTAGCCCTGGCACCAGATTTCCTCGACGCTCAAGATTTTCGGGATGTAGCGCTTCTTCTGCTCCTCGCTGCCCCAGTGCATCAGGGTCGGCCCGAACAGGGTGAGTCCCATTCCGACATTCGGCGCCGAGAGGCCCAACCGGGAGAGTTCCTCGCCGTAAATGATGGTTTGCAGGACCCCTGCGCCGCGCCCGCCGTATTCCTTGGGCCAATGCGGCGCGAGCCATTTGCCCTCGCTCAGCTTCTTGGCCCACCTGACCTGCTCCTCGAACCCGGTGGTGCCTTCTTCCATGAGCACATCGCGCGGTCTCGGAGCGAACTCGCGGTTCGCTTCGAGCCAGGTGCGGAACTCCTTGCGGAAGGCTTCATCCTCGGCGCTGTAATTGAAATCCATGCTTTTATCTCCCTTCTACCCCAGATTTGTTCCCCTGCGTTCTGCAACCGGAGCCGCGGGCTGCGTCGTCCGGCGAGCACGCTTACAAATGCTCAAAGAGAGAAAGCCCGCCAAGCGCGGCACGAATGCGGAATGATTATGGAGTGCTGCGTCTTCGGGCGCGAAATTGAAATCCATCGCGGTGCTTCCCTGGAGCGGCGCAATGCGCGCGCCTGCCCCGGTTCGTTTGGTCCCCGCCCCCCTGCGATGCCCCTAGAACTAGATCACAATGAGGCTGGAGCGCAACCGAATCGCAATGAGGCTCGCGCGCGGCGGGCGCGATTGACACAATCGGGGCAATCGCGGAGAGTGCGCATCGCGAGCGCCATGGAGTTCAAAATCGATCTTCCCGACGGGGTTTTCGATGCGCAGTTTCCCGAGGACGGCTTCATCTCCCGCGTGCGCGAGCTTGCCGTTTTGGAGCTCGTCCGCGCCAATCGGCTGCACGAGCATGAGGCCGCCGCCCTGCTTGGCCTGTCGCGATGGCAATTGGTGGAACGCATGAAGGCGGCCGGAATCGCGCCGACCGAGGAGGTCTTCGCGGGCATCCGCGACGAGCTCCAAGAGGCAATCGCGGCGCGCCGCGGTGTCACGAAACGGGGCGGCCGCAAAAGGAGTTAGAGCGATGCGGCTTCTGCACACCATGATCCGGGTGAACAACCTCGATGAGTCGCTTGATTTCTATTGCAACAAGCTCGGGATGAAGCTGCTGCGCAAAACGGACTTCCCCGCAGGCAAGTTCACGCTCGCATTCGTCGGTTACGGCGGCGAGGATGAAAACGCGGTGGTCGAGCTGACCTACAACTGGGGCGTATCGAGCTACGAAATGGGCACCGCCTTCGGCCATCTCGCGATCGGTGTGGACGACGTCTTCAAGACCTGCACCGACCTGAAAGGCAAGGGCGTCAAGGTCTCCCGGGAGCCGGGACCGATGAAATTTGGCGGCGCCATCATCGCCTTCATCGAGGATCCCAACGGCTACAAGATCGAGCTGATCGAGCGAAAGCCCGCCTTATAGAGAAAGGAACTCGGTCAGGCCGGCGAGCGATTCCGGCTCCGTCAGGGACGGCGCGTGGCCCACCCCCGGCACTTCAACGACCTTCGCCCTGCCGTGCACCTGGCACATCCGCGCCGCGGTCTCGGGCGCGAGAATGTCGCTTACTGCGCCGCGTATGATGAGAATCGGGCAGGAGATCCGCGCGAACGGCACCCATAGGTCGAGCCGCTGCTGTCCTGCGCCGCCGCGCATCGGACGGCGCACCGCCGGGTCCATCTTCCACGTCAGGCCGCCGTCCGGGGCGGGCTTCACGGACGACCGGGCCCACTCGCGAAGTTCCGTTTCGGCGAGCGCCGCCATCGTCGAATTGATCTCGCGGAAATAGTTGGCCACCTGGCCGATGTCCTTGAAACGATCGGGCGCATCGCCGACGTACGTTGCGACCCGCAGGCCGCCGGCCGGGTCAATTTCAGGGCCGATATCATTCAGGACCAGCCGCTCGACCCGATCCGGCCATCCGCCTGCGAACATCATCGAGATGATTCCGCCCATCGATGTGCCCACCAGCGTCGCCCGCGCGATCCCGTCCGCGTCGAGAATCCCGGCGAGATCGCTCACGTAGTTTTGCGGGAGATATTCGCCGGCCGGACCCCACGCGCTGTCGCCACGCCCGCGCACGTCGACCGACAGCACGTGATAGCGGCGCGTCAGATGCGCTGCGAGCGCATCGAAATTGTGCGCATTGCCTGAGAGGCCGTGAATGCACACGAGGTACGGCAGCCCCGCGCCGCCGTAATCGAGGTGATGGAGTTTCAGCCGGTTCACCGTGACGAATTTGTCTTCAGCCATCTCGTGCTCCTGTCCGCGCCGCTTATGGTAGCGCGTGTCGCGCTTATGGGAAGAGTTTACGGGCCCGGCCGCCCGCAACCCGCCGCTTTACGCCGGGCGGGCGCCGACGCTACTATCGCCCCGCAATCGCGCGAACGGGGAGAAAATCGATATGGCCAACTATGAAACCGTCATTTACGAAAACGTCGAGGACAAAATCTGGCGGCTCACGTTGAACCGCCCGGAGAAGCTCAACGCGCTATCGCAGAAGCTGCTCGGCGAGCTCGAACTCGTCATGGATGAGTACGACGCGAATCCCGATGCGAGCGTGCTGATCATCCGCGGCGCCGGCCGCGCCTTCTCGGCCGGCTACGATCTCCAGGGCACCCAGCATCCGGGGTCGACCTTCACCGTGACCAACGACCGCTTGAGCCTGCATCGCACGATCGAGCGATGGCAGCGGCTGTGGGCGCTGTCGAAGCCGACTATCGCGCAGGTGCACGGCTTTTGCCTGGCCGGCGGCACCGAGTTTATCGGCCATTGCGACATCGTGTTTGCCAGCGAGGATGCGCAGTTCGGGCACCCGGCGGGCCGCTCGCTTGGAATCCTGCCGACGCTTTCGATGTGGCCGGTGCTGATGGGACCGCGCAAGACCAAGGAATACTTCTTCACCGGCGACTACATGTCGGCGAAGGAGGCGCTCGAATGGCACCTCATCAACCGCGTCTACCCGCGCGAGAAGCTCGAGGAGGAAACGCTCGCTTACGCGCGGCGCGTTGCGATGGTGCCGGCGGAGCTGCTGATTCTCCACAAGGCGGCGGTCAATCGGTACCTCGATATCCTCGGGATCCGCGCGGCCGAGCAATCGTCCGCCGATATCGACGCGATTGCGCATCAGACCGACACGGTGCGCAACTGGATGAAGGCGAGCCGCGATAAGGGGCTCAAGGCAGCGCTGACCGAACGCGATCGCCCGTTTGCAAAAAGGGCCTAGCAGCGCCCAAGCCGGCGCCCCTGTGCCCCTCTTGACAAACAACTGGTTGTAGGATTTATATACAAAACAGTTGGACGGGGCGGGGCCATGCGGGAGATGGCCAGGAGGAGGCGCGCAGCACGGGGGATGCGGCTGGCTTGAGGATGCGCGGCATGGGAGAGGAGAAAGCCGCAGTCGTGCGCGAGCCTGATGGGATACGGACCGGCGCATCGCGCAGCCAAACGAACCGCGCGATGCGCCGGACATTTTTTCGGCGCCGGCGCATCGTGTCGCGCTTCGGCTTATTGCATTCCTGACATTCTGTGAGTTTTCCGGCCTGATTGCGCTGCTGCGGCGGCCGCCGTACCCACCTTCGATGCGCGGCCGCCTCGCCCGTGCATCCTCTAAAACTCCCTCGGATAACGCGGGCTTGGGTTGCGGCGCGGGATTGGTAGAATGAGCGCGCGCCGTATGCGGCGCGATCGCAATACCGTGCCGAACCGAGAGCCCCTCGAGATCGCGCATCCCGCCGGGCAACCGCCCGGAGCGAACCGCTGATGCCCGCGACGACCGATCGCGCGCGCGAAAGGTTAAGCAAATCGCCTCGCGCGCCGCTCTTTCCGCTGAGCGGGTGCGAGTGGGTGTGGCTCGCGCTCGCCTCGCTCGGCTTCGCCGCCATCTTCTGTTACCCGATGCTGTGCGCGGTGGGCGAGCCAGGGCCGGGCGTGTCCGGATGGCTCAGGACAGGGCCGATTTTTGGGCACCTCGCGCGGCCTCCGGCAAATGGCGATGCCGACATGTTCGCCGAGTTGCGGTGGGCGCCGTACTGGACGGTTGCGCATTTCCATCAGGCTCCGTTTTGGAATCCCTACAAATGCGGAGGGCTTGGGCTGCTGAGCAACCCCGAGACCTCGATCGTCACGCCGTTTTTTCTTCTCTATCTGGTGTTCGGCGCGCACGCCGGAGAGTTCCTCGACATCTTTTTCCACGTCGCGGTCGCATTCGCGGGCGGGTACGTGCTCGGGCGGGTGCTCCGTCTCGGAACGATAGCGGCGATTGTGTGCGCGTCACTCTTTCCGGCCAGTTCGTGGTTGTATTTGCATCTGGCCGTCGGCCATCTGAATTTTCTTCCGGCTACTTACCTCCCGTGGGTGGTGGCGTTCCTGCTGGCTTCCGTCGAGCAGCGAAAGCTGTATCCCGCCGCGATTGGCGGCGCCGTCTGCGCGCTGACCCTTACGGAGGGGAACTACACCTTTCTTTATACGGCAATAGTTATAGGGTCGATCGCTTCGGTTTTGACCGTGCTGCGCCTCAGCCTGAGGCCGTTTGTTTCGGGGCTCGTGATTGGCATTTTCGCTTTGGGATTCGGAGCCTTGAGACTCATTCCGATGTGGCAACAACTGAACATTTATCCGAAGCATCCATTTGGCTTGGAGGAGTTATCGTTTCAGAACATTGCCGTCTTCCTTTTCGCCCGCAACCAGGATCTTTACCGCTCCGGGACGTGGGAATTCATGTTCTGCGAGTATGGAGCCTACGTGTCGCTCGCGTTCGGCGCGCTGATGCTAATCGGCCTGTGCTCCCGGCCGATCAGGGCATTGCCGTGGCTCTTGCCCGCAGTGATGTTCCTGCTTTTCACGCGCGGCAATACCGGACCCCATGCCGCGGTCTTCATGCTGCGGTATTTCCCGCTGTCGCAAAGCGCCGGGCTGAGCGGACGATATCTGATTCCGTTCGTATTTTGCGTGGGCGTGATAGCCGCTCTGGGGGCGGATTTCCTCTGCTCGCGGCTTGGATCGTGGGGAACAACGATCACGATAATCCTGCTCGGCGCAGCGGTGGCGGACTCCTGGCTGGTTGGCCCACCTAATCTCCGCTACCTGTTCCATGGCGACGTGAGCCCGGTTCCCTACTCACCAATCTTCCGTCAGTATTGGGTCCCGAACCCGGGCATTCAGACCGAGATAAACGAAGCCAATATGGGTTCGGTCAATTGCCAGGGCTATGGCTACAATGACATCCCCGAAGCCGCGCTCGGCTACAACCAACCCGGCTATAGGGGTGAGTACTACCTTTCGGGCGCCGGGAGCGTCACGCAGACTTTGTGGACTCCGAACCGGCTCGAATACGATGCCGATGCGCCGGCGCCCGTCACGCTGGTGGTGAATCAGAATTACTACCCCGGCTGGCGGCTGCTCTCATCTCCGGGCGAGCTTGTACACGCGCAATTGCTCTCGGTCGCGCTCCCCGCGGGACGCGAGCACATCATCCTGCGATACCGTCCTGAGCGCTTGCAGTTGGCGATCGCGCTCACGATGATCGCGGGAATTGCGACGGTCTTGACCTGGCGGACGGACGCATGAACGCAAAGCCGCGTCGCGAGTACTACGAGTGGACTGCGGTTTGGGCGGTGGTGGCGCTCGTGACTTTCCTCGCGATCCATCGCCTGCGCGATTTTCCGGCGCACTTGAGCTTCGAGAACGCGCTGGCCGGGGTGCGCGAGGTGTTCGCATCGACCGCATGGGCGGCGGCGAAGGTATGGTCGTTTTGGGCGTTGAGCGCGGCGCTGATCGCGGGAATCGCGCTTCGGATCGATCCCGAAATCGAGCAAAGCGATGCGCTGCTGGTGGGCGCGGGCGGAGTGTGGGTAATCGCTTTCCTGCTGGGAAACCTGCTCGGGCCGATCGGTCTTTTCAATACGGCCACGATTTGGGGGCTTCTCGCGCTTGGTGCGGCATGGCTGTGGCGCAATCCACCGCGCATCAGGATTGCGGCGCCGAGCACGGGGCAGAAGCTGGCGGCGCTCGCGGTCGCGCTGCTCGCGGTATCGTATCTGCCGCTTCAGCTCGCATCGCCGGTTGTCCCGTTCATGGATGTGCTGTCGTATCCCTCCTCGGTCCAGCGCATCCTGACGTTCCGCGTCTATCTGCCGTTCGACAACGACCCCTACGGATGCTGGGGGCCGTACGCGCAAACGCCGGGGCTCGAATTGTTCTACGCGATGCTCGCGCTCGGGAGCCGCACGCATCTTGCCGTGCTGGCGGAGAGCGGGGCGATGCTCCCGATGGCGGCCCTGATGATCTTCGGTGCGTACCGGCTGGGAAAGACGCTTTTCAATGACACCGCCGGCGGGATCGCCGGGCTGTTCCTCTTCTTCACGTGTTTGTTCCGCCGCGGGCAGGGGATGCGCGGGACCGCGGTGACATTTGCGCTGGTCGGCCTCGGGCTCGGGCTCTTCATGAATCGCGATGGACGCCGGCTGCTCGTGGCGGCAGGGGCGATGATGCTCGGCACCGCGGTCGCATCGCACGCGATCGACGGCGCCTTCGCGCTGATCGTGGCCGGCGCCGGCGCACTCTTCTGCCTCGCCGAGGGCGACTGGCGGCGCTTCGTCGCCAGCGCGATTGCGCTTGCGGGCGCAGTTTTGATCGCATTGCCGGAGTTCGCGGTAGGAACCGTTCATGTGGTTGCCTATCCCGGGCTCCCGCTTTGCCAAATCGCCGGAGTTGCGCTGGTCCTTTGTGGGGTCCGGCTCATGATGCCGGCGAAATCAGGCTTGGACGGCGGCGCACTGCGGGTCCTGAACACCGGCCTAATCGGTCTGTTC
>DASPOF010000052.1:0-6055 GCA_035626155.1 Binataceae bacterium (SeqCode) | reverse complement strand
GAGCACCGCCGCGTTGCACATCATCAGCAGGATTCCGAGCTTGAGCCCCGGCCCCAGCGCTCGGCCCAAATCCGCCGCCATCCGCGCTGGGTCGGTGAACGAAAAGCCCAGCCGGCTCGATGCGCCGCCCGCCACCATCATGCACATCGCGACCACGACGGTGAAGCACGCGCCGAGGAAGGTATCCAGGCGCGCCCAGTTGAGGTCGCCAAAGCGCAGCCGCTTGTCGGCTACGCAGCTCTGCTGAAAGAAAAGCTGCCACGGCGCGATAGTAGTGCCCACGATCGCAACCGTCAGGAACATGAGGTCGGGGGTAAGGCCGGTCGGCGGCAGGGTGGGGATCAAACTATCGTGCACCGCCTGAAGCAGCGGTGGTCTCAGGTACCACGCAATACCGAACCAGACCCCATCGAGCAGGCACAGCCCAACCACGATTCGTTCCCAGCGCAGATAACTCCCGCTGACCACGATCAGGATCAGCGCGATCGCAAACGCGGGGACGCCGAAACTTGCCGGCACGCCCAGCCTCGGTAGGGCCAGCGCGATCGCAGCGAACTCGGTGACCAGCGTGAGAAAATTGACCAGCTCCAGGTCGAACAGGGAGAAGGCGCCCCACCACCTGCCGAAGCGCTTATAAATCATCGCCGCGTGGCCCTGGCCGGTTGCTATACCCAGCCTGACGACCATCTCCTGCACGAAGTAGGTGATCGGCAGGAGCACCAACATCAGCCACAGCAGGCGGGTGCCGTACAGCGCCCCGGCCTGGATGTAACTGGAGACCGCACCGGCGTCATTGTCGGCCTCCATCACGATGAGGCCGGGTCCGAAGACCATCAGGAATGTCAGCAGGTTGCGCGCGAAGGGAGTGTGGACTACCAAACCTCGGGGCGCGGATTCGTTGGAAAACTCAAGCGATGATTTGCAGGTGTTGCTTACATACATGACAACCTCGTTTCGATTTAAATCGGCGTAATCCCGTCAAGAGCCGGCTGGTTGCGGCGCTCGGTTCGAACCAATTGTTGTGATGGATCGTCCATGTGTTCGTTCACCATCCTCCGATATGGAGTTTCTCTCCAACTTTCTCAGTAACTCTTGCTCGATACGCAGTCAAGAATCACTATGCGACTGATGTTGAGAATGGCTATCAGTCGCTGGCAAATTGATACTGGGAATCAATGCCGCTTCCGGCCAGCGCGCGGCAACCCATGATGAGCAGGTCGGCGCGCTGCAATGAGTGACAAACGGGCGCGATCGACCCCCATCCGGCAAGCGCCTTGCGGAAACCGGGTGGAAAGCCGGCCGCGAAATCCGGATACTTAAGCGGCGAGCTTGAACGCGGAGTCCCGCTGCGCCCGGACGAAGGCGGCGCAGCCTGGCTCGCGCTCGGATTTGCGCCGACGGAGGGACGATTTGATGCTGGTGGCATTCATCATTATGGTCGCGGCCGCGGGCCTCGAAGTGGGCGGCGACGCCCTGATCCGGATCGGATTGGGAGGAGCAACCTACTCGATGGCTGCCGGGGCGGTGACGTTGTTCGCCTATGGGGTTTTGGTCAACAAGAGCGGCCTTGATTTCAACCGCCTGATGGGCGTGTACATCGCGATCTTCTTTGTGGTCTCCCAGGTGATTTCATTCATCGTCTTCAAGCAAATTCCCGATGACAGATTGATAATTGGCGGCGGATTCATAATCGCCGGGGGATTGCTGATTCTGGTGATGACGTGAAGGCTGGCGCGAGCTGGGACAGTACTAATTTGATCCGGCCGGCGCCGGGCCGAAAAAGGACCGACGTAATTTTGTGCCTTTACATAAATCAGCGGGCTTGGATAGTGTCGATCGGGGGTGGGGGATGCCGGTTGCAGTAAGTATCGGGTGGCTGACAGTCCCGCTCAGAGCGGGCTCCCGGAGGCAAAGATATGAAGCGGCGCAGCGCGCGCGCAGGATCGATGGGAAGCCGCCGTCCGGCGCGGCGCTCGCGCGGCGCGGGACCATCGGTGCGCGGCCGCGATGACCGCCGCGTGGTCCTGTTGGTAGCCACCCGCAAGGGCGCATTTATCTACTATGGCGATTCGCAGCGCAAATCGTGGCGCGTCGATGGTCCTCACTTTCTCGGCCATATAGTCAATCACCTGGTTCTGGACCCGCGCGACGGTAGGACCCTGCTCGCCGCGTCGCGCACGGGGCATCTGGGGCCGACCATCTTCCGGACCGTGGACATGGGCCGCACCTGGCAGGAAGCGGCGCATCCGCCCGCGTTCCCGAAAGCCGCCGAGGGCGAGAGGGCGCGCGCCGTGGATTACACCTTCTGGCTGAGCCCGGCTCATCCCACGGAGCCGAACGCATGGTACGCGGGAACGTCGCCCCCGGCGCTCTTTCGCAGCGAGGATGGCGGGATGACGTGGGCGAGCGTCGAGGGGTGGAACGATCACTCGATGTATCTGAAATGGAATCCGCCTCAAGACGGAACCCCGGACGGGCCGATTCTTCACTCGGTGCTCGTCGATCCGCGCGACCCCAATCACATGTACTTGAGAGGCAACGGCGGGACGTTCGAGAGCCCGGACAAGGGACGCTCGTGGCGCCCGCTCAACAAGGGCGTTGAGGCCAATTTCGTTCCCGGACCCGAGCCGGAGTACGGGCAGGATACTCACTGTCTCTGGCTCCATCCGCTCAAGCCCGATCGCCTGTACCAGCAGAGCCACTGCGGTATTTACCGGCTCGATCGTCCGGGCGAGCAGTGGGAACGAATCGGGAACAACATGCCCAGGGAGATCGGCGACATCGGATTTCCGATCGTGCTCCATCCGCGCGATCCGGACACCGTCTGGGTTTTTCCGATGGACGGGACCAGCGTGTGGCCGCGCACGAGTCCCCAGGGAAGGCCGGCGGCGTATCGCTCGCGCGATGCGGGCGAGACCTGGGAGCGGCAGGATCGCGGATTTCCCCGCGCGCAGGCGTGGTTCACGGTCAAGCGTCAGGGATTCTCGGCGGACGAGTGCGATCCGGTCGGGCTATACCTTGGCACCACCAGCGGCGAGCTCTGGATGAGCGCCAACGAGGGCGCGAGCTGGCGGCAGATCGCCGCGCATCTGCCCGAGATATACGCGGTCGTCGCGGCAATGTCGCCGTGATGCGAGTGCTGATCCCGAGCCCGCTGCGCTCCTACACGCAGGGCAAATCGGAGGTGACTGGTTCGGGCGCCACGCTTGCCGCGATGCTGGCAAACCTGGAGGCCGCGTTCCCCGGCATCCGCTTCCGCATGATCGACGAGCAGGACCGCATCCGCCGGCACATTCGGATTTTCGTCAATCGCGAGCAGGTGCACGATCTCTCCGCGCGCTTGAGCGGGCGCGATGAGGTGCAGATCGTGTGCGCGCTCACCGGGGGCTGAGCCTCGCGCCGCGCCAAATGGCCGCCGCCGTGCTACCCTTGCGAGGTTGGGTATGCGGCGATGGCGCCACGAACGCATCAATTTTCCGCGATTGCCTTCGAGGAAAACATCTCGCTTCGGCAAATCGCCTCCGAGTTCCCCGGCGCGAGAGTCTCGGCGCACGAACTTTACCTTCCGCTCGAGCCCGAGGGCGGCGTCTATATCTATCCGTTCGGGGCGATCGTAACGCACGATCTGCCGGCCGCGGTCCGCGAGAGCGAGCTTGCGCGCCTGCGGCGCGCGCGGCCGGATCTCACGACCCACGTGGTGCGCGAGGATTACTCGGTCCTGGAGGACGCCTCGCGGATGACCGGCATCAGCGATGGCACGCTCACGCTCAGCCGCTTCACGCCGGCGCGCGCGGGAATCATCGCGCTCACCATCGCGCAGAGTGCCGCGATGGAGTACTACGAGCGAATCGTCGAGGAGCTGCTTGCGCGCACCAACGTCCTGGTCGATCGTCTCGAACGGCGCGGAAACGTGCCCTACCGGATGCGCCCGCTGCATCGCTTCATCGGCCAGGAAATCTCGACGCGCAACGAAGTCCTCTCCGTGCTCCATCTGCTCGACAAGCCCGATGCGGCGTGGGAAGACCCCGAGATGGATCGCATCTACAACGACCTGCGCGGGGAATTCGATCTGGCCGACCGCTACGATGCGCTCGAATCGAAGCTGCGCAGCATCCAGGAGTCGCTCGGACTGGTGCTCGACGTCGCGCGCGACCGCAGGCTCATCCTGCTCGAGGTGGCGGTCACGGTTCTAATCGCGGTCGAACTCCTGTTCACGCTGGCGAAGCTGAAGTAGCCGCTCCGCTACCCTGCATCGCAAACCGCGGCTCGGATATCAGGCCTGATTCGCCGACGGCGCCTGCATGAAAGCGATCGCGACTCCGTCGAGCGGATCGACGATGCGCGCGATCAGGCCGCCCTGTACGGCAGGCTTCGGTTCGGTCGCCTGCAAGCCGCCGCTGCGGACGGTCGCAACGGCCTTGCGTATGTCGGCGCACATGAAGGCGAGGCCCCAGCCTCCCGCGCGTCCGCGCCCGGGACCGGCGACCTCGATGACCGTCTGTTCGAGCTTGAAGAAAGCCTGCCGCACATCGTTGCCCGCATCGCGAATCCGCTTGCAGGGGACGCCGAGCGCCTCGTGCGCTGCGATTGCGTCTTCGAGCACGGGAGCTATCACGACGATATGTTCGAGGTAATCGACGGAGTTTGGATTGGGCCCGCACAGGCGGCCCAGGCGCGAGCGGCGCGTCTCGATCTCGGAACGCGTCTCGGTCGCAGCCCACCACAGGCCCGCCGGGGGGCCCGCAAGCGCGGCCGCTTCCGTTTTCTGACCATCGAGGCCAGCCAGCGTGACCCGGCCCGGCGCGCGACGCTCCATCTCGGTTGCGCCCCAGACCCAGCCGATGATGCCGCCGCCCCGCGCGGCCGCATTCTCGATCGCGCCGGCAAGCGTCCCGCCCTCCGGGTCGATTGCGGAGCACAGTGCGATTTCAATTGCTCCGGCCGAAAACCCGGCCCACGCGATGCCGCCCGCCTCGGTCTGGCCGGGCGCCAGGGCGAATCCCGCGCGCGCCCATTGCTCGCGTGCGGCATCGAGGCTGTCCACGGCCACGATGACCCGCTCTATGAATCCAATTTTCACCGGCTCAGTCCCGTCGCAGCGTACCGCGGACCGCGCCCCGACGCCATCGCCGGCAACCCTTGCCCAAGTCCGGCCAACACGCGATCATCCGCGATGTCCGGTGCGGCTGGTGAAAAACAAATTGTAGAATCGGTTGAGCGGCCGGAGCGGCGGCCGGAAGGGCAGATTCCATGAGACTTTCGTGGCGGACGATCGAACAGGAGGCTCTTGAGAGCCTGCGCGCGCTGCTCAGGATGGACACCAGCAATCCGCCCGGCAACGAGCGCCAGGCCGCCGAGTATCTTGCGGGATCGCTCGGCGCCCATGGCATCGATTCGGTAATTCGCCAGAGCGATCCCGAGCGCGCCAACCTCGTCGCGCGGATTGCGGGACGGGACGCCTCCGCGCCGCCGCTCCTGCTGTCGTCGCATACCGATGTCGTGCCGGTGGAGCCGTCGGGATGGTCTCACGGGCCGTTCAGCGCCGATATTGCCGACGGGTGCGTGTGGGGGCGCGGCGCGATCGACATGAAATCGAAATGCGCGATGGATCTCGCGGTGATGACGGCGATCAAGCGGGCGGGCGCCCAGCCCGCGCGCGATCTCATCGTGGCCGCAGTCGCGGACGAAGAAGCGGGCAGCGACTTAGGCGCGAAATTCCTCGTCGAGCAGCATCCCGATTTGGTGCGCGCGGGCTACGTTCTCAACGAACTCGGCGGTTTCACGTTGCATCTGGGCGGCCGCCGCATTTATCCGATTCAAATCGCCGAAAAAGGCTATGTGACGGTCAAGATGACCGTCAATGCCGCGCCGGGCCACGGTTCGACGCCGCGCAAGGACACCGCGATGTCGCGGATGGCCGAGCTGCTCCTCAAGATCGCGAACACCCCGATGCCGGTGCGCGTTTTGCCGGTGATGCGCAAGGCGCTCGATGCGCTTGGCGTGCCGGCCGATTCGCCGGGCGGGCTGTTCGCGCCGATGCTCGCCAACACGGTCG
>DASPOF010000051.1:0-7952 GCA_035626155.1 Binataceae bacterium (SeqCode) | reverse complement strand
CGTCCTGCCGATCGCCGCGCCAATCGCCGCGCCGGCCGCGCGCGAGATCGCCGGCCGCGCTGCTTGCGCCAGGTCGCGTCCCGCTCCCGCGTGCTGAATCCCGGCCGCATCGAGCAGCCGGAGCATCTCGAACATCGCGCCGTATTCGAAATCGAGCGTATGATTGTTCGCGAGCGAGACGGCGTCTATCCGCGCGCTTTCGAGCGTGGCGATATTCTTCGCGTCCGATCGAAAATGAAAAGCCTTGGGAGTTATCCCCCACGGCTCGCCGCGGTCGGAAATGACACATTCGAGATTGCAGGCCCGCCAATCCGCCTGCGCGAACAAGGGGAGCGTATCGCCCCAGGGATAATCGGCGGGAACTCGCTCGAGCAGGTCGTTGACCAGCCTGCCCAGCATCACATCTCCCACAAATAGAAGCTTCATGGGCTAACCTGGCGGGCTGCGCTCATCGCCGCAGCCGGATGCTTGATTGCGGATCTCCGGCGCGCGCCGTCCTTAAAGAAGCATTGGTACGCATAATCCGGGCCGGAAACGGCAGAATTCCCGACGTTCGCTTCTCCGCTTGATTCCGGGAGCGGAACGGTCTCAATCTCCTATCAAGGCGGCCGCTCGCTGAGGATAATTCAAATAAGGGACCATCGTGACCGTGACGCGCGAGATGCCAGCACCGGGCTTTTCAGAAAATGCGATGACGGTGTTGCGTGAGCGTTATCTGTGGCGCGACGAGACCACCGGCAGGATCGAGGATCCGATCGCGATGCTGCGCCGGGTGGCCAGTGCGGTCGCGGCGCCCGCGTCGAGCTTTGGCGAGGATCGCGGCTGGTGGGAAGAGCGATTCTTCGAGAGGCTGAGCAGGCTTGAGTTTCTTCCCAATTCGCCCGCGCTGATGAATGCCGGGATCGGGGCGGGGCAACTGGCGGCGTGCTTCGTGCTGCCGCTGGCGGACGACCTCGATTCGATCTTCAGCGCGCTCGCGCTCGCGGCGCGCATCCAGCAGACCGGCGGCGGAACCGGTTTCTCGTTCAGTCCGCTCAGGCCGGCCGGCGACCGGGTTCTATCGACCGGAGGCGTCAGCTCGGGGCCGCTCTCGTTCATGCAGTTGTTCGATCACGCGACCACGGTGATTCGCACCGGCGGGCGGCGGCGCGGCGCCAACATGGCGGTGCTCCGGGTGGACCATCCGGACATACGCGATTTCATCAAGGCGAAGCTCGGCCTCGACACGCTCGAGAACTTCAATCTGTCGGTCGGGATCACTGACGAATTCCTGGGCGCGCTCGACAGCGGCTCGAAATTCGCCCTGCGCAATCCGCGCACGGGCATGACTGTCGAAACGATCGATCCGCGCAGGCTTTTCGATGAGATCGTGAGTGCGGCCTACGCGTGCGGTGACCCGGGACTGCTCTTTCTCGATGAAATCAATCGTCATAATCCCACGCCGGCGCTCGGACGAATCGAGGCGACCAACCCGTGCGGCGAGCAACCGCTGCTGCCCTACGAATCGTGCACGCTGGGCTCGATCAACCTGGCGCGCTTCGCCGGAGAATCGGATGTGGAGTGGGACCGTCTGCGCGACGCGATTCATGACGCGGTGGTTTTCCTCGACAACCTGATCGATGCATCGCGGTTCCCGGCCAAAGAGATCGAGGCTGCCACACGGCGCACCCGGAAGATCGGACTGGGCGTGATGGGTCTGGCGGACCTGCTGGCCCGCCTCGCGATTCCTTACGACTCGGAGGAAGCGGTGGCGATCGGAGGCCGAATCGCGCAAACGCTCACCCGCGAGGCGCGGTTCAAGTCGATTGAACTCGGCGAGCGCCGCGGGTCCTTCCCGGCATTTTCGCAGAGCGTGTGGCCCGGGACAGGCGTGCAAGCGCTCAGAAACGCGACGACGACGTGCGTCGCGCCGACCGGCACATTGAGCCTGCTCGCGGGATGCTCCAGTGGCATCGAGCCATTCTTCGCGCTTGCCAGCGTCAGGCGGGCGCTCGATGGACGCACGCTCACCGACTTGAATCAGGCGGCGCTCGAAGCGCTTAGGGGACTCGGCGCAGCCGGCGAGCGCGCGCTCGCCGCGATCCGGGAGCACGGCTCGATTCGCAACGTCGAGGGAGTTCCCGAGTCGCTCAAGCGGCGCTTCCGGATAGCCCTGGAGATAAATCCGCTCGACCACCTTCGGATGCAGGCGGCGTTTCAGGCCAACGTCGATGCGGGCGTGTCGAAGACCGTCAATCTGCCTGCGGAGGCCACCCGCCAGGACGTAAGACAGGTCTTTGAGGGCGCGCGGCGGCTGAAGCTCAAGGGGGTTACGATCTACCGCTACGGTTCGCGCTCGAAGCAGGCCGTGTCGCTGGTCGCCGACGAGCGCATTCCCGACTGCCGCGAGTGCGCGGTGTAACATCGGCTGACCGGGGGATTCGTCGAAGAGCGTGGCTCGCTTGGGCTGCCCGGAATTTGCCCACTGACCCCGTGAAGTGACTCGATCGGCATCAGTTCTTTTGTCCGCGGGAACTTGACGGGCCCGGAGATATGAGTTTTGTTAATGATCCGCGCTAAATTTTTGGGTCAGCGCTAATTTGACCTAGTGGCACAGATGATGCTCGCCGCTGGTCCTGTATCGTCAAACCATAGCTCGCATGAACTGCGACGGTGAGGAAGGACCGAGGAACAAACCATGAAGATTACCCTTTCAGTGATCAAGGCCGATGTCGGATCGATAGCCGGGCATGTCCGCCCGAGTGCGAGGCTCAAGGAAACGGTTGAGAAGTACGTTCGCGAGCATGGCAACCGGCTGTTGATCGACAGTTACATCAGCAGCACGGGCGACGATGTGGCGATCCTGGCATCGCATCAGATGGGCGTGGACAATCCGAAAATCCATGAACTCGCATGGGACGCCTTCATGGCCGGGACCGCGGTCGCGAAGGAACAGGGGTTGTATGGCGCCGGCCAGGATTTGCTGAAGGACGCCTTCTCGGGAAACGTGAAGGGAATGGGACCGGCGGCGTGCGAGATGGAGTTCGAGGAGCGTCCGAACGAGCCGTTCGTGTTCTTCGCGGCCGATAAAACCGATCCGGGCGCATACAACCTGCCGATTTACCTGGGCTTCGCAGATCCGATGTTCTGTCCCGGATTGCTGCTCTCGCCCAATCTCTCCAAGGGCTTCACCTTCACGATCATGGATGTCGCCAACACGGAAGGCGATCGTGTGATCGAACTCAAAGCCCCGGAGGAGTTGTACCAAATCGCATGTCTGCTGCGGGACAACGAGCGGTTCGTGGTCGAGTCGATTCACAGCCGCGCGACCAATGATATCGCCGCGGTAGTCTCGACTTCCCGCCTGCACAACATCGCGGGCAAGTACACCGGCAAAGACGATCCGGTCGCGCTGGTGCGCGTGCAGGGAAATTTCCCGGCCACCGGCGAGATCCTCGGCCCGTATCGGCTCACCCATTACGTGGCGGGCACGATGCGCGGCAGCCACAACGGTCCGATGATGCCGGTGAAGCTGAATTCGGGCGTGTCGTTCTTTGACGGCCCTCCGGTGATCACCGCCGCGGGCTTCTGCGTGCATAACGGGAAGTTCACTGAGGTTGTCGATCTCTTCGATCATCCGTTCTGGGACTGGGTCCGGAACAACGCCTCGCAGAAGGCCGCGGAAATCCGGATGCAGGGCTTCTCGGGTCCCGCGATGCTGCCTTACTCGGAGCTCGAGTACGGAGGCGTCGTCGACATGATGAACCAGCTCGACAAGCGGTTTATTGTCCGCGGCGCGGCCGCTGCTCACGGCGCAGCGCCGGCGAAAAAGAAGAAAGCCGCGTGAACGCAACGCGCGGGTACTGAGTCATTTGAGATTAGTGCGTGCGCATCGAGAGTGAGCGTCCGGGCGGAGGACCGGCGGCCAGCGCGGAAACGGGCGGGCCGCCGGTTCGCGCCGAAAGCGATGCTCACCGAGTCGTGCGCGTTACCGCGCTGATCCCCGATGCCATCACGTCGCTCGGATTGCTGAGCGGTTGCCTGAGCATAATCTCCGGCATCTCGGGCAACATGATGCTCGCCGGCTGGATGATTGGAGTTTCGATCGTATGCGACGGGGCTGACGGACTCGTCGCGCGCTTCGCACACGTGTCGACTCCGATGGGCCTGGAGTACGACAGCCTGTCCGATGTGGTTGCGTTTGGAGTGGCGCCCGCGATGCTGGCCTACGCATTCGCGCTGAAGCCGCTGGGTGGATGGGCCGTTTTCATCGTCGGGGCATTCGTCATCTGCGCCGCTTTGCGCCTGGCGCGCTTCAACGTCCAGGCCGGCAAACCGGGCGGAAAATTTCGCTTCGTGGGTTTGCCGGTGCCGGGAGCTGCGGCGACGGTCGCCGGGTCACTCTTCGGATACCGGTACTTCGCGCTCGACGCGCCGGTTGCGCTTTGCGCGGCAATGACGGTCATCATGCTCGCGCTCGGGGCATTGATGGTTTCGCGCGTACCGTATCCCAGCATCAAGGGGATCGACTGGAAGGCCTGGTGGGCATCGCCCCGGAATCTCATCGCGCTTGCGGCCGTGATTGCGTTTTCCATCGTGAGGCCGGAGCTTGCGGCTTTCGTATTTGCAATCGCCTATCTCGTCTCAGGTCCGGCTCTGCTGATTGCTGAGCGCGAATGATCGCGTGCGATAGCACGGGCCAAGCCTGATCTCGGATTGGATTGTCCGCAGTCTCGACTGCGAATACGGCCGCAAAACGATATATCTCACTTGGGCGGCTGCGCGATCGCATCCGGGCCGGCGCCAGCAACGAGATATGTGAAGCCATTCTCGGCAGGCTTCAATCGGATCTCGACCGCCGCAGCCTCGCCGCTCGCGGACGGGGACCACGCGCTGGTGAAATAACTTACGCGAGCGCGGCCGAATCCGATTTGCAAAAGCCTCGCATCCGGCCAGGCAAGCCTCGGGTCCGCAACTCGAGTGGCTACAAAAACCGGGCTGCTCTGACCGATCGGCATCTGGTGCCGCACTACGAAAACTTCCCAGTGCCGCTCGCGCGAGAGCGCGCTTGCCCGGGCACGAACCAGAACGGCATCCTCCCGCTTGTCAGGCGACGCGACCCGGACTATCTCCCGGCGCGAAGGGAACGCGCTTGACAGCAGCAGTTGCGAGAATATCGGACTGAGCGCGCCGAGAACAAAGGCCGAGAGAAAGGCCAGCCGCCGAAGAGTAATGATCAGGACGTGCGGCATAACAGCATCACTTGCCGGTTAAGTCGGCATCGGTGCTTGCGGGGTTCGTCAGACAGGTGAATGCGGAAAGCGGTTCGAGCCGCACTTCCACATAGTATTCGCCATCGCCCACTTCACTCGAGGACCACAGGTTGGAAAAGCCGTCAATGCAGCCAGCTCGATAGCGAACTTCAAGGAGCTGGCGGTTCTTCCACGACAGCTCCGGCGGCGACTGGAAGCGCGTCCCGCGAAACACGCCGCCGGCGCCGGGCGTGGGATCACCCTTCGGAATTACGTACAACGCGCTGCCAGCTCCAAGATACCGCCAGATCGGCCCAACGAAAACGGCATCCAGCCGCTGGTCCGGGGAGGTCACGCGCGCCAGCTCTCTTTGATTCCACTGAGTGACGTACTCGCGAAACGTTTGCCCCGCTGCGGCCGCCAGGAGGCCAAGCAGAAACAGCGATGCGTAAGCGATGAACGGCGGCTTCGCTGCCGAGCCGCTCCGAGGCGCCGGCTCGCCTCGGCCCACAGGTCGGCGGGCGCCACTACGGGTCATGGGCCGGCGGTTGAGGCGCGGTTTCCTTGCGCGTCAGCAAATAGTACGTGTCTTCGCCGATACTGAACTCCGACTCGCTCTGATCGTACGGTGCGAGAGTATCGATGATCTGTCGAAAGAGATCGTGGGTGTCGCTCGCTATGCACTTCGGATCGATGTAGGCATTAAACGGGTCGTTATAGCCACACAGGTCTTTATACGAATCGGGATCCAGCACGTGTCCTGCGACGTAAACGCGGCCGCCGGCGCTGATCGTCGAATCGATCCGATCGCTGAGCGCGCGGCGCCATGAAGGCGAGCCGTTTACTGGAAACACGATATCGTCCAGGATTGCGACGCCGTGATCTTTCTGGGCGGTGTGGTCGAGGCAACCGAGGATCAGGTCATAGTTCATGTCTCCATACCAGCCTCGACCAAGCACGAAAAATGTGCCGCGAGCGCCGAGGTGGCTGTTGATCGATGCGAGAATTGGCTCCGGGAAATTGCGGCTTTGTGCGCGGTCGAATTCGTAGTTCTGCCAGGCATTCCACGCGCTAACGATCAGTACGGCTGCCGCGGCCCCGGCTCCCAGCCTTCCCGCCTGCCGTCCTCGGAGCAGCAGAGCGAGACATGCCAGCGCCGGGAAAAGGATCAATACCCAGAAGTTGGGGGTCACGGGTTCCCAGGCAATGACGAACGCCGCCCAAAACGCCATCGAGAGCGCCGAGACCGCAAACAGGGCATTCGTGCGGATCAATCGCACGATTTCTTTTCCCGCAGAAGAATGGACAACTGCGAAAGTTATCGCCGCCAGCGCTGCAACCCCCAAGGCGCCATAGACGGCCAGCACGGCTTTCGCGGGGAAGTCGGACAACGCCTCCTGAATCGGCCCGCTTTGCACGAGCGCGCCCGAAAGACCGATTACCGACTTGGCGAACAGAGTCAGAGGGCCCGTCGCCGGGGCTTCCAAAGGGTGGATCTCGCTGAGGTATCCGGACGCCCAGGTGAGAAAAGGACTATCCGCAAAGAGCATTCGCCAGGCTGCGAAATAAACGAACAGGACGCACAACGCGATCGAGCCGCCCCAGATCGTTCCCCGTGCCAGCCGCAGGCGGACGCTCTCGGAGCCACAAAACCAAAGGACGATCACCGCGGCCGGGACGACGACCACGACCGCTTCGTGGAGCAAAATCGCGGCCAGAATACATGCGCCCGATGCGACAAGGCGTAAACTCGCTGGGGGCTCTCCATCCAACGTGTTCCACGCGGTAAGGAACAGCACCAGTGCCAGGAAAACGATTGGATATGGGCGGTTTTGAAATCCGAGATACCAGAACCACGGCGAAAGCGCGACGAACAGCACCCCTGTGAGCGCGAACCGCGGCTTACGGCTCAAATCGTAAAGAAGCAAGTAGAGAAAAAACAGGACTGCGCAATTGATCAATATCCCGAAAAGCTGAAGCGGCACCGTGTCGGAGTAGCCAAACCAACTCGATACCGTTACCAGAGCCATCAGCAGCGGTCGCCACACCAGATGATTCGGAAGAATGTCGTAAATCGCTTCCGGCTCGAGCGCGGCGAGGCGATCCGGAAACCCGTCGATATCGTAGAGCGGCGGCCGCAGCGCGAGGTACAGGCTCAAAGCGGCCAGCGCCGTCGCCGCGGCCGGGACCCACGGCCGGGCACTTCTAGCAGGCTCGTGATAAATCACAGCCCTCTATTTCTTTCCGCCCGGGGGAGCCTGGCAAACCTGATTCAGGCGGTCCATGGTATAAACGTTGTCATCGAACTGCCCAAATCCCAGTCCCTTCGACTCGGCGATTTCATCCAGGAAGGTCAGGCCGCCGCTGTATGCGTGGTTGGGATTGATGCGGTACGCAGGATCCGCGAGCGCATCGTCGAGCGAGACGAATTGCACGCCCTCGGCCTTCCACCGCTTTATGATGCTGTCGAGCGTGATCGAATTGAAGACAGCTACATGGATGAGCAGAATCTGCGGAATTCTGCGGTTGAAAAGATGCTCGGAAACCGCGTTGGCGCCGCGAACGCGCCGATCCGCGCCCTCGAAGACATGACTCTTGAGCCACTCCATCGAGGCCGCGTCATGCTGGTTAAGACACCGGTTATACGCATCGTTCCACGCCCAGTCGAAGTAATCCGTAGTCACTTCTGCAAGCCGGTAGCCGTGCTTCTCGAGGTACGAG
>DASPOF010000050.1:0-4325 GCA_035626155.1 Binataceae bacterium (SeqCode) | reverse complement strand
TCCTCCTCGATGATCCCGGAGCCCCAGTGAAGCGAAAACGTTCGCGGCTCCGCTTGCGTCTTTTTGACCGCCATCGTAGCCTCCGGCCGATTTTGCGTTGCCGCGATTCTACCTCCTCTCCTACGATGGTCCCATGAGCATCGAGCATCGAGTCCTCGGGAAGACCGGCATGAGCGTTGCCGTGCTCGGGTTCGGCGGCTCTGAGACCGGCTACGGCGCAACGGGAATTCGCGCGGTTAAGAAGCTCCTCGACTCCGCGCTCGATGCGGGATTGAATCTGATCGACACCGCGGAATGTTATGGCGAGGGCGAGGAGCAGATCGGCCGCGCGATCGCGGATCGCCGCCGTGACTTTTTCCTCATGACCAAGTGCGGCCATGCCGACGGCGCCGACGGTCCCGACTGGGAGCCGGTCATGCTCGCCCGCAGCATCGACCGCAGCCTCAAGCGCCTGCGCACGGACTACGTCGATGTGATGCAGCTCCACAGTTGCTCGGCGGCCACCCTCGCCGATGGCGCCGTCATCGATGTGCTCGTGCGCGCTCGCGATGCGGGCAAGACGCGGTTCATCGGCTACAGCGGCGACAGCGACGATGCGCTGTTCGCGGTTGGCACGGGCGCCTTCGATACGCTGCAAATCTCGCTCAGCATCGCCGACCAGGAGGCGATCGACCTGGTGCTGCCCAAGGCGCGCGAGCGCGCAATGGGCGTCATCGCCAAGCGCCCGATCGCGAACGCCGCGTGGATCGGACGGCGCGGCGCATCCGACGCGTATTCGCGTCCGTACTACGACCGGCTGAAAAGGCTCGACTATGACTTTCTGGACGCCGCGAACTCGGTCGAAATCGCGCTTCGCTTCACCCTTTCGACGCCGGGCGTGCACACGGCGATCGTCGGCACGGCAAAACCCGGCCGATGGGAGGAGAACGCGAGGGCGGCGTCGGCGGGACCGCTCCCGGCCGCGCTTTATGAGAAAATTCGCGCGCGATGGCGCTCGGTTGCGAGTCCCGACTGGTCCGGCCAGCGCTGAGCGCAATGGACGCGGGCGCCGACTTCGGTTGAAACGGCCTGTTTGCGCTGCGCGCCACAGCGGCTAGATTAAGCCGCCGGAGACAACCTTATCGATGCGCTCGAATCCAGGACCTTTCGAACCGGTTTGGTATTTCCTTCAGACGCCGATGTCGTTCCGAGTCCTCGGAATCGGCGGGTCTGCCATCTTCACAATCTCAGCGCTGGCGATCGCCGCGGCTCACAGCAACTCCGCGCTGCTTCTCGGCCTTGTTCTGCTCGGGGCATTCTGGCTCGAGACGAGTTCGAACATCTGCCGGCGATGCCGCTATTACGGGACGTGGCATTGTCTCGGGCAGGGGATGCTGGTCTCGAAGATTTTCTGGCCGATTCGCGGGGGAGTCGGCGACGCGGGCGTAATGCTCCATGCCGCGTTCGCCGCAACTTACATCCTGTACGCGCTTTTCTGGCTGTGGCACAGGCCGCTGCTCGGCGTTCTCTTCACGCTCTGGGTGCCGCTCGCATTCGTGAGCGCGACGACGCCGTCGGGTTTTTCCTGGCGCGCCAGGGGGCCGGGTTGATCCGCCACGGAACCGCCGCGCACTGATCGACGGAGCAACCAGAAATGGAAATCGCCTGGGTTGGAACCGGAATAATGGGGGCGCCGATGGCGCGCCGGCTAATCGCCGCGGGCCATCGCGTCCGCGTCTTCAATCGCGATCCACAAAAAGCGCGCGCGCTTGCGGCCGACGGCGCGACCGTCTCCCCCGATGCGCCCGCGGCCGCATCGGGAGCCGACGCCATCTTCATCATGGTGCCCGACACGCCCGACGTGGAGGTGACCGTCGCTCGGATCGAGCCTGCGCTTTCACGGGGCCAGCTCGTGATCGACATGAGCACGATCGCACCGGCTGCCGAGCGCGCGATCGCGGCGCGGCTTTCCGCGCGCGGTGTCGATTACCTCGATGCGCCCGTATCCGGCGGTGAGACCGGCGCGATCGAGGGCACGCTGACGATCATGGTGGGAGGCGATGCGGCCGCCTTTGGGCGCGCCCGTCCGCTCCTGGATTGCCTCGGGAAGCGGCTAACCCACATGGGGCCGGCCGGCGCGGGACAAATGACGAAGCTCTGCAACCAGGCCGCCGTCGCGCTCACGCTCGAGGCCGCGGCCGAGGCGATCAAGCTCGCCGTGGCCGGCGGACTCGATCCCGCCCGCGTCCTCGATGCGATCGGCGCCGGCGCGGCCGCATCGTGGCAGCTCAACAACCTCGGCCCCAAGATAATCGCGCGCGACTGGCGTCCCGGCTTCTTCATTAAGCTGATTCGCAAGGACCTGCGCCTGGTCGGCGAGGCGGCCCGCGATGCTGGCCTCGCGCTGCCCGGCCTCGCCCTGGCCGCATCGATGTTCAACGCGGCGGCGGCGCTGGGCCACGACCTCGATGGTACCCAGGCCCTGGCTGCGGCTCTCGACACTATTGCGGACCCGAAGTAATAGGGACCTCTAACCCGCCGCGCGGAGGAAAGCATATGGCGACCGACGATGTGCTGACTGAACTCAAGGACGGCGTTCTCTACCTCACGCTGAATCGGCCCGCAAAGCTCAACGCGCTGTCGACCGAGCTGAGGGCGGCGCTCGTGGGTGTCCTGGAGGATGCGGCCGCAAATCGCGATGCCAGATGCGTGGTCCTGACCGGAGCGGGCCGGGGCTTCTGCTCCGGCGGCGACATACTGGGAATGGAGATGAGCGCGAGCGGCGGCGGCGGCGAACCCGCGCCGACCTTCGAGGATACGGTCGCTAACCTGCGCCACGACGAACAGGCCTCCTACCTGCTCCATTCGATGCCCAAGGTGACGATCGCCGCCGTCAATGGCCCGGCAGCCGGCGCAGGATTGTGCCTCGCGCTGGCCGCGGACTTGAGGATCGCGGCCGAGAGCGCCCGCTTCGGGACCGCATTCGCGCGCGTCGGCTTCGCGGGCGATTACGGCGGCACCTGGACGCTGACCCGGCTCGTGGGTCCGGCCAAGGCGCGCGAGTTGTACTTCCTGCCCGATATCATCGACGCGAAGGAGGCGCACCGGATCGGGCTGGTCAATCGCGTTTGCTCAACCGAGTCCTTCCGCGATGAGGTCCACGCGATTGCCAAGCGGATCGCCAACGGCCCTACGGTTGCCTATCGCCACATGAAAGCGAACCTCAACGCGGCGCTCACCTGCGACTTCGCCGACCTGCTCGACCGCGAGGCGATGGGACAGATTCTCGCGGCCCGCAGCGAGGACCATCGCGAGGCGCGCCGCGCGTTCCTCGAAAAGCGCGCCCCGGTATTCAAGGGAAGATAGGCCAATGGATTTTTCCACCATCATCTACGATGCGCGCGACCATACCGCGAAGATCACCATCAACCGCCCCGAGCGGATGAACGGCTACAACGAGCGGATGGTCAAGGAGATGGTCTCGGCGATCGATCTCGCGCGCCAGGACGATGACATCCGCGTCCTCGTCATCACCGGCAGCGGACGCGCGTTTTGCGCCGGCGGCGATATCAGTGGCGCGCCCGATTCCGCCTCGCGCTTTCGCGGCCATCCGATGGGCCATCTGCTCGAGATGCGCGAGGGCTTCCATCAGCTCGTCCTCTCGCTCAACCGCTTCGACAAGCCCGTCATCGCCGCGATCAACGGCGCCGCAGTCGCCGGCGGCCTCACGCTCGCGCTCTGCTGCGACATCCGGATCGCATCCGACCAGGCGCGCCTCGGCGACACCGCGCTCAAGTTCGCGCTGCTCTGCGATGAGGGCGGAGCGTACTTCTTCCCGCGCTTCATGGGGATGGACAAGGCGCTCAAGATGACGCTTTTGTCCGAAGTCTATGATGCGAAGACCGCGCTCGAGCTTGGCCTGGTGACCGAGGTGGTCCCGCACGAGAAGCTCTCCGAGCGGGTCGATGCGCTTGCGCGCCAGCTCGCCGATGGGCCGCCGCTCGCGATCCGGCTGGCGAAGCGGATGATGTACAAGCAACAGGAGATGACGCTTGCCAACGCGCTCGAGGATGCCGCGCTGTCGGTGATGATCACGAATCCGTCCGAGGACGTGCGCGAGGGCACGCAGGCATTCCGCGCCAAGCGCAAACCCCAGTTTAAGGGGCGCTAGTGGCCGCCCGCACGCCGGTAATCTCAGAGCCCCTTTCCTAACCTTGTATCTTGATTCGTCCGCGGGTGATGGATGAAGGAAAGCTTGGGCGGGACAGGCCGGTTAACCTTGGGCCCACGATGGGTGAGGCCGCGGGGAAGCGAGGGTCGCCCCGCCCGATAAACCGGGTCGAAGC